>NZ_JBFOCN010000018.1:0-42402 GCF_040907815.1 Aeromonas sp. s6 | reverse complement strand
CTGACCCCATGCCGAACTCAGAAGTGAAACGCTGTAGCGCCGATGGTAGTGTGGCATTCGCCATGCGAGAGTAGGACACTGCCAGGCACCCAATTTTAGATTACGCATTGAGCGTGGTCTTTACCGGTTAGTGTGCTGATATGGCTCAGTCGGTAGAGCGCATCCTTGGTAAGGATGAGGTCCCCAGTTCGATTCTGGGTATCAGCACCATTAAATAAGAAAGCCTCCCAATCGGGAGGCTTTTTTGTATCTGCCTTTCGGCCATCCATCGCAAATTGCAGTTCTGCAATGTCACACCTTCTTGTTGCTGAGATATCTTCCCTTTCTATCCCGTATGCTTTCCGGGCGGCGCTTCTCTCTTAAAGGGATCCGGGCTAAGTTGTGGATTGGCAAAGACAACTACGCTTTTGAAGGGGAAGAACATGCTGATTAGGAATGTGCGTCTGGCGGGCAGGGCAGGGATGTGGCAAATCCTCTGTCAGGGAGGCGTGATCCGCGCCATTGAGCCCATGAGCACTCAGCTGCTCTCTGCTCGCGAGCTTGATGGTGAGCAAGGCCTTGTCATACCCCCCTTTATCGAACCGCACATTCACCTCGATACCACCCAGACGGCTGGCGAGCCGAGTTGGAACCTCTCCGGTACCCTGTTCGAGGGGATCGAGCGTTGGGCCGAGCGCAAGGCGCTGCTGACCCATGAGGATGTGAAACAGCGAGCCATCCAGACACTGAAATGGCAGATTGCCAACGGCATTCAGTTTGTACGGACTCACGTGGATGTTTCCGACCCCAATCTGGTCGCCTTGAAGGCGATGCTGGAGGTGCGGGAGGAGATGAAGGAGTGGGTGGAGCTGCAGATCGTCGCTTTTCCGCAGGAGGGGATCCTCTCCTACCCCAACGGCAAGGCATTGCTGGAAGAGGCTCTCAAGCTGGGGGCCGACGTGATCGGTGCCATCCCCCATTTCGAGTTTACCCGGGAGTACGGGGTCGAAAGTCTGCACTACGTCTTCGATCTTGCGGAGAAGTATCAGGTTCTGGTGGATGTGCATTGCGACGAAATCGATGACGAACAGTCCCGTTTTATCGAGACGCTGGCAACCCTGGCCTACGAGCGCGGTATTGGCCATAGGGTGACCGCCAGCCACACCACCGCCATGCATTCCTATAACGGTGCCTATGCGTCGCGACTGTTCAGGCTGCTGAAGATGGCGGACATCAACTTCGTCGCCAATCCGCTGGTGAACATTCACCTGCAGGGGCGCTTCGACGGCTATCCCAAGCGTCGTGGCATCACCCGGGTGAAGGAGATGCTGGAGGCGAACATCAACGTCTGCTTCGGCCACGACGACGTGTTCGATCCCTGGTATCCCATGGGCACGGCCAACATGTTGCAGGTGCTGCACATGGGGCTGCATGTCTGCCAGATCATGGGCTACGAACAGATCAACGACAGTCTCAAGCTGATCGGCAGCCACAGCGCCCGCACCCTGAACGTGCAGGATCGCTACGGCATCGAGGTGGGCAAGCCCGCCAACCTGCTGATCCTTCCTGCAGAGAATGGTTTCGATGCGGTGCGCCGCCAGGTGCCGGTACGTTATTCCATCCGTCATGGCAGAGTCATCGCCGATACTCGCCCGGCCGAGACGACCCTCCATCTTGTGAATCCAGAACCGGTAGACTTTCGCCGCTAGGGTCTAGCCGGGTCGATTAATTGCCCGGCTGTCCCCTGCTGCCGACATTATTGCATAATGCCAATCTGACACTCTTGGAGCCTGCTTGATGCAAACCTGGTTATTTGTCGCTGCCGGAGGCGCCTTCGGTGCCTGCCTGCGTTTTGGCATCGCCGAACTGATGGCCTGGCTGCTGGGACGCCACTTTCCCTATGGCACCCTGGTGGTCAACGTGGTGGGTTCCTTCATCATGGGGATTGCCTATGCCCTGATCAGCCATGGTCACGTGGTGGAACACCCGATGAAGCCATTGCTGATGGTGGGTATCCTCGGCGCCCTGACCACCTTCTCCTCCTTTGCCCTCGATACGGTCGTGCTGGCCCAGCAAGGGGCCTATCTGAAGGCGCTGCTCAATATCGGTCTCAATCTGTTCCTCTGTCTGGCCATGGTCGTGCTGGGGATGCAGTTGGTCGCAAGCCGGGTTTGAGGTGTCCGCACGCCATCGGCTCTGGTAAACTGGCGGCCATTCTTTGCTCTATGGGTATTTGAGGGATGTCGGAACAGACTACTACTACGCATTTTGGCTATAAAACCGTGGCAGCGACCGAGAAGGAAACCCTGGTCGCCGGTGTCTTTCATTCGGTAGCGGCCAAGTATGATCTGATGAACGATCTGATGTCGTTCGGCATCCATCGCCTCTGGAAGCGCTTTACCATCGACTGCTCCGGTGTCCGCAAGGGCCAGAAGGTGCTGGATCTGGCTGGCGGCACAGGGGATCTGACCGCCAAGTTCTCCCGCATCGTGGGTGAGACCGGCCAGGTGGTCCTGGCAGACATCAACGACTCCATGCTGAAAGTGGGCCGCGACAAACTGCGCAACCTGGGGGTGGCCAACAACGTCTCCTACGTGCAGGCCAACGCCGAGGCGCTCCCGTTCCCGGACAACCACTTCGACGTCATCACCATCGGCTTCGGCCTGCGCAACGTCACCGACAAGGACAAGGCGCTCGCCTCCATGTTCCGGGTGCTCAAACCGGGTGGCCGCCTGCTGGTGCTGGAGTTCTCCAAACCGGTGAGCGAAGTGATCGCCAAGCTGTATGATCTCTACTCCTTCAAATTGCTGCCGAAAATGGGCGAAATCGTCGCAAACGACAGCGAAAGCTACAAATACCTGGCGGAATCCATCCGCATGCACCCGGATCAGCAGACCCTGGCAGGCATGATGGAGCAGGTCGGGTTCGAACAGGTTGAGTTCTACAACCTGACCCAGGGCGTGGTCGCCCTGCACCGCGGTTACAAGTTTTAAGGTCGCCTATGCCGATGGATGCCATGGTCACCGCGATGATCGAAACCAGCCTCAACCAGTTGCTGGCCCTGGACAAACAGAGCCCGGAGCGCTTGCGCAAGCTGACGGGCAAGGTACTCAAACTGGAGCTGCGCGAGCTCAAGCCGCTCTGGTTTGTCTTCTCGGAGCGCCGTCTGGATGTGCTGGCCAGGTTTGAAGGGGAGGCGGATGCGGTGCTGAGCCTCTCCCTGACCGCCCTCGGTTTGCTCAAGGAGCCTTCCGCCCTGACCCGCTACATCCGCGAGGAGAAGCTGGACCTGAGCGGTGACCCCCAGCTGGTGCAGGCATTCAGCGCCCTGCTTGGCGAGCTCGATATCGACTGGGAAGAGGAGCTGTCCCGCTACACCGGCGATGTGGTGGCCCACACCCTGTGCAGTGGTGCCCGTCAGGCTCGCCGTTTTGTGGGGCGAGAGTTGTGCCGTTCCCAGCGTCAAGTGGCCGAGTATCTGACCGAGGAGGCGAGGCTTGCCCCGGGTCCGCTGGAAGTGGCGAGCTTCAATGACGATGTCGAAGAGCTGGCCCAACAGATGAAGGCGATCGAGTTGCGGCTTGCCCGCCTCGAACAGCAGGTGAGCTGATGACCCCGAAGGAGTTCAAACGCCTCTATCGCATCGTCAGCATCCTGCTGGAACAGGGCATCGACGAGCTGGTGCCCGCCCGTTATCAGCCCTGGCCTGGCCGTCTGGCCCGTCGCAGTCTGTTCTGGCTCAAGAACAAGCAACAAGGCATGAGCCGTGGCGCCCGTATTCGCCTCGCCTTCGAGGCGCTTGGTCCCATCTTCATCAAGTTCGGCCAGATGCTCTCGACCCGCCGAGACCTGCTGCCCCCTGACATTGCCGAAGAGCTGGCCCTGCTGCAGGACAGGGTGCCTCCCTTCTGTGGTCAGGCCGCCCGTCGCCAGATAGAAGAGAGCCTGGGTTGCCCCGTCGAGACCCTGTTCGATGAGTTCGACGAGACGCCGCTGGCATCCGCCTCCATCGCCCAGGTGCACACCGCCCGGTTGAAGGAGAACGGCCGCGAGATCGTCATCAAGGTGATCCGTCCCGATATCGAGCCGGTCATCGAGGCCGACCTGCGCCTGATGCAGGCCCTGGCCCGTCTGGTGGCCCGTTTCGTGCCCCAGAGCGGACGACTGCGCCCCGTCGAGGTGGTGGAGGAGTATCGCAAGACCATACTCGACGAGCTCAACCTGATGCGCGAAGCGGCCAACGCCATCCAGCTGCGCCGCAACTTCACCGGTTCCGAGGCGCTCTACGTGCCCGAGGTGTTCACCGAGCACTGCCGCGAGCAGGTGCTGGTGATGGAGCGGATCTACGGCATTCCGGTCTCCGACATTGCGGCGTTGGAAGCCAACGGCACCAACATGAAGCTGCTGGCCGAGCGCGGAGTGGAGGTGTTCTTCACCCAGGTGTTCCGCGACAGCTTCTTCCACGCCGACATGCACCCGGGCAACATCTTCGTCTCTTTCGAACACCCCGAGAATCCGCTCTGGATCGGCATCGACTGCGGCATCGTCGGCACCCTCAACCGGGAAGACAAGCGCTACCTGGCGGAGAACTTCCTCGCCTTCTTCAACCGCGACTACCGCCGTGTGGCCGAGCTGCACGTGGAGTCCGGCTGGGTGCCACCCGATACCAAGGTGGACGAGTTCGAGTTCGCCATCCGCACCGTGCTGGAGCCCATCTTCGAGAAACCGCTCTCCGAGATCTCCTTCGGCCACGTGCTGCTCAATCTGTTCAACACCGCCCGTCGATTCAACATGCAGGTGCAGCCGCAGCTGGTGCTGCTGCAAAAGACCCTGCTCTATGTGGAAGGGCTGGGTCGCCAGCTCTATCCCCAGCTGGATTTGTGGCAGACCGCCAAGCCCTATCTGGAGAACTGGATGCACGAGCAGGTCGGCCCCAAGGCGGTGTGGAATGCCATCAAGGAGAAGGCGCCGTTCTGGGCGGAGAAACTGCCGGAGCTGCCGGAGCTGGTCTATGAGACCCTGCGTCAGGCCCGCCATCAGCAGCACCACTTCGACCAGATGTTTGCCGATTTCCGTCGCCACAGTCGCCGTCAGGGGCAGGCTCGCTACCTCTTAGGGGTTGGAGCCAGCCTGCTGCTCGCGGGTGTATTCTTGCTGACCCAGAAACAACACATTGAGTGGGGACAAATCAGCCTCGCCGGCGCCGGGTTATGCTGGCTGCTGGGTTGGTTGCGAACCCGTTCCCATTAAATAACCTGCGCCATCGGGCGCCTATCCGGAGAGAAAATCATGGGTGGTATCAGTATTTGGCAGTTGTTGATCATCGCAGTCATCGTCGTGCTGTTGTTTGGCACCAAAAAATTGCGCGGTATCGGTGGCGATCTGGGCGCGGCGGTCAAGGGGTTCAAGAAGGCGCTCTCCGATGAGCCGGCCGACACCAAACCCGAGCAGAAAGATGCCGAGTTCCCTACCAAGCAGTTGAACGAGACGGCCAGCAACGCCGAAGCCGCCAAGCAGAAAGACAAAGATCAGGCCTAAGCCATGTTCGACATCGGTTTTTGGGAACTGGTCGTCATCGGCGTCGTCGCCCTGGTGGTGCTGGGTCCCGAGCGGTTGCCGGTCGCGATCCGCACCGCCAGCCACTGGATAAGGCTGATCCGCAGCACCGCCAACTCGGTCAAGGCCGAGCTGGAGCAGGAGCTCAAGTTGCAGGATCTGCACAACGACCTGAAGAAGGCCGAACGGTTGCAGATGAACAACCTGAGCCCCGAGCTGCAGGAGTCCATCGAGCAGTTGAAAGCGGCCGCCCAGTCGGTGAATCGTCCCTATCAGGGGGAGAACGAGATCCGCCCGCCTCGGGAGCCCGCCCAGGCTGAGCCAGCCACTCCGGTGGCGGCCTCGGTGCCCGCGACTCCAGAGGTGCCACCGGTCAACAGCCAGCGAGAGAGCGAGCCTGTGCCCGCCAGCGAGTCCGCAGCCAAAGGGGAGGGTAAGCCATGAGTCAGGCAGAACAACCCCTCATCAGCCATCTGGTGGAGCTGAGAACCCGTCTGCTGCGCGCCATCTCCGCCATTCTGCTGGTGTTCATCGCGCTCATCTACTTCTCCAACAACATCTACGACTTCGTGGCCCAGCCGCTGCTCAGCCAGTTGCCGGCAGGCACCAGCATGATAGCGACGGATGTGGCGACGCCCTTCATCACGCCCATCAAGCTGACCCTGGTGGTCTCCTTCTTCGTGGCGATCCCCTATCTGCTCTACCAGGCCTGGGCTTTCATCGCCCCTGGTCTGTACCAGCATGAACGGCGTCTCATCATGCCGCTGGTCGCCTCCAGTGCCGTGTTGTTCTACGCCGGCATGGCGTTTGCCTACTACGTGGTGTTCCCCCTGGTGTTCGGTTTCTTCACCAGTACCGCCCCCGCCGGGGTGACGGTGGCGACCGACATCGCCAGCTACCTGGACTTCGTGCTGACCCTGTTCTTCGCGTTCGGGGTGGCGTTCGAGATCCCGGTGGCCACCATACTGCTCTGCTGGACCGGGGTGACCACCCCCAGGAGCCTGAAGGAGAAGCGCCCCTACGTCATCGTCGGGGTCTTCGTGGTCGGCATGCTTCTGACGCCGCCCGATGTCTTTTCCCAGACCCTGCTCGCGATCCCCATGTGGGGCCTGTGGGAGATAGGTCTGTTCTTCGCCCGCTTCTACGTGAAGAAAGAGGACGAAGAGCAGCAACAAACGGAAGAGGGGAGCTGAGGCTCCCTTCCTCTTTTCATGCATCCGTTCGAGGCGTATGGTAAGGCCCCATCGAGTAGATGGTTTTCAAATGCCTGATATGCACCTCGTTTGTCCGGAACCCCTGACTCCATGATCGACATCGGTTTGAACCTGACCAGCAGCCAGTTCGCAGGCGAACAGGCCGACCTGGTGGAACGCGCGCGCGCCGCCGGGGTGGAAGCCCTGATCCTGACGGGCACCGATCTGGCCGGCAGCCGCGAGAGCGCCGCATTGGCCGCCCGCTGGCCCGGTTACTGCTTCTCCACCGCCGGGGTGCATCCCCACGATGCCAAAAGCGTCGATGAGGCGACCCTGCCCGCCCTGCGCGAACTGGCGGCCCTGCCCCAGGTGGTGGCCATCGGCGAATGCGGTCTCGACTACAACCGGGACTTCTCCCCCCGTCCGGTGCAGGACGCGGTGTTTGACGCCCAGCTTGCGATCGCCGCCGAGCTCGGGATGCCGGTGTTTCTCCACTGCCGCGATGCCCATGACAAATTCGTCGAAATCCTGCGCCCCTGGTTGCCCCGCCTGCCGGGGGCCGTGCTGCACTGCTTCACCGGCTCCGACGCCGAGCTGGACGAGTGCCTGGCGCTGGGGCTGCATATCGGGGTGACCGGCTGGCTCTGTGACGAGCGCCGTGGCCAGCTGCTGCGCGAGCAGGTGGCCCGCATTCCAGCGGGTCGCCTGATGATAGAGACGGACGCTCCCTACCTGGTGCCGCGGGATCTGAAACCCAGGCCCAAACGCAACGAACCCGCTTTTTTGCCGCACATCGCCCAGGTGGTGGCGGCCTGCCGTGGTGAAGCGCCCGAGGCCTTGCTGGCCCATACCCGGGCCACCTCCGCCGCATTCTTCCAACTTCCGCTTTTGGAGTGATTCATGGCCACAACTCTTCCGGGGGCCTTCCCGGGCCGTCGCCTGCGCCGGGTGCGCAAACATGACTTCAGCCGCCGCCTGGTGCGCGAAAACGTACTGACCGTCGACGATCTCATCTATCCCGTGTTCGTGCTGGAGGGGGAGGGTCAGCGAGAGGCCGTTGCCTCCATGCCGGGGGTGGACAGGCTCTCCATCGATCTGCTGCTCGAAGAGGCCGCCGAACTGGTAGCCCTGGGGGTGCCGGCGGTGGCCCTGTTCCCGGTGACGCCGCTGGAGAGAAAGAGTCTGATGGCGGAAGAGGCCTACAACCCGGAGGCCCTGGCCCAGCGGGCGACCCGTGCCCTCAAGGCTCGCTTACCGGAGCTCGGGGTTATCACCGATGTGGCGCTCGACCCCTTCACCACCCATGGCCAGGACGGCATCATCGATGACGAAGGCTATGTGCAGAACGACATCACCACCGAGATCCTGGTGAAGCAGGCGCTCTCCCATGCGGCCGCCGGGGCCGACATGGTGGCCCCGTCCGACATGATGGACGGCCGCATCGGTGCCATCCGCGCGGCGCTGGAGGAGAACGGCTTCGTCAACGTGCAGATCATGGCCTACTCCGCCAAGTACGCCTCCCACTACTACGGCCCGTTCCGCGATGCGGTGGGCTCCGCCGCCAACCTCGGCAAGAGCAACAAGGCCACCTACCAGATGGATCCGGCCAACGGCAACGAAGCCCTGCACGAGGTGGCCCTCGACATCGCCGAAGGGGCGGACAGCGTCATGGTCAAGCCGGGCATGCCCTACTTGGACATCATCCGCCGGGTGAAGGATCAGTTCGGCGTGCCGACCTTCGCCTATCAGGTGAGCGGCGAGTACGCCATGCACATGGCGGCGATCCAGAATGGCTGGCTCAAGGAGAAGGAGTGCGTGATGGAATCCCTGCTCTGCTTCAAGCGGGCCGGGGCCGATGGCATCCTCACCTACTTCGCCAAGCGGGTCGCCCAGTGGTTGAAAGAGGACGCCCGACGCTGAGGCGGGGAGTGTCCATGCCCTCACAATGCCGGCCCTCGGGCCGGCATTGTCGTCTCTGGCAGATGGAATGCTGGTTTTATGAACAAAATGCCTGAAAAAGTGGGCAACATGCCCGTCTCTTGGCGGCAAAGGCTTGATAAATGGGGTTTCTGCCTACATCTTAGATGGTCCAAGCAGGCTTCTGGACGGCAGGGGCTGCAGAGCATTTAGAGGTACCGCAGATGACTAACCCTTTGCTGACAATGGACTCGCTGCCTCCCTTCAGCCAGATCCAGCCCGATCAGGTGCAACCTGCCGTGACGCAGGCCATCGCCGATTGCAAACAGAAGATTGAGGATGTGCTGGCCCAGAAGGAGCCTCACACCTGGGACAGCCTGATCGCCCCGCTGGAAGAGGTCAACGACCGCCTCTCCCGGATCTGGTCCCCCATCAGCCACCTCAACGCCGTGCAGAACAGCGAGGCGCTGCGAGCGGCTCACGATGCCTGCCTGCCGCTGCTTTCCGAATTCCAGACCTATGTCGGTCAGCATGAAGGGCTCTATCAAGCCTATCTGGCCCTCTCCGAGAGCGATGACTTCCCCCGGCTGGATGATGCCCAGCGCAAGGAGATCCTGAACACCCTGCGCGATTTCCGCCTCTCCGGCATCGGTCTGCCTGCCGAGGCGCAGCAGCGCTACGGCGAGATCCAGGCCCGCCTCTCGGAGCTCGCCTCCCGTTTCAGCAACAACGTGCTGGACGCGACCCAGGGCTGGCACAAGCTGGTGACCGACGAGGCCGAGCTGGCCGGTCTGCCCGCGAGCGCCCAGGCTGCCGCGCGCCAGATGGCCGAACTCAAGGGCAAGGAGGGGTGGCTGTTCACCCTGGACATCCCCTCCTACCTGCCGGTGATGATGTATGCCGACAGCCGCGCCCTGCGTGCCGAGCTGTATGAGGCCTTCACCACCCGCGCCTCCGACCAGGGCCCCAACGCCGGCAAGTGGGACAACTCCGCCATCATGACCGAGTTGCTCACCCTGCGCCGGGAGCTGGCCCGACTGCTGGGCTTTGCCAACTATGCCGAGCTCTCCCTCGCGACCAAGATGGCGGACAAGCCGGAGCAGGTGGTGGACTTCCTCACCGACCTGGCTGCCAAGTCCCTGCCCCAAGGCAAGGCGGAGCTGGAGGAGATCCGCGCCTTTGCCGCCGAGCAGCACGGTCAGGACGAACTGGCGGCCTGGGATCTTGCCTATTACGCAGAAAAGCTCAAACAGCACAAGTTTTCGGTCTCTGATGAGCAGTTGCGTCCCTACTTCCCCGCCGGTCGGGTCGTGAAGGGGCTGTTCGAGGTGGTCAAGCGGGTGTTCGGCATGAAGGTGCGCGAGCGTCTCGGCATCGACACCTGGCACCCGGACGTGCGCTTCTACGACATCTTTGACGCCGATGACGAGCTGCGCGGCAGCTTCTACCTGGATCTCTACGCCCGCGAGCACAAGCAGGGCGGCGCCTGGATGGATGTCTGCCTGGGTCGCCGCTACCGTCAGGACGGCTCCCTGCAAAAGCCGGTGGCCTACCTGACCTGCAACTTCAACGGCCCGGTGGACGGCAAGCCGGCCCTGTTCACCCACAACGAAGTGGTCACCCTGTTCCACGAGTTCGGCCACGGCATTCACCACATGCTGACCCGCATCGATGTGGCCGGCGTGGCCGGCATCAACGGCGTGGCCTGGGATGCGGTGGAGCTACCGAGCCAGTTCCTCGAGAACTGGTGCTGGGAATCCGAGGCGCTGGCCTTCATCTCCGGCCATTACGAGACCGGGGAGCCGCTGCCCGCCGATCTGCTGGAGAAGATGCTGACCGCCCGCAACTTCCAGGCGGCGATGCAGATGCTGCGCCAGCTGGAGTTCGCCCTGTTCGACTTCCGTCTGCACCAGACCTTTGACCCGACCAGAGCGGATCAGATCCCTGCGCTGCTGGCTGAGGTGCGCAGCCAGGTCGCCGTGATGACGCCTCCGGCGTTCAACCGCTTCCAGCACAGCTTCTCCCACATCTTCGCGGGCGGCTACGCGGCGGGCTACTACAGCTACAAGTGGGCCGAGGTACTCTCTGCCGACGCCTTCTCCCGCTTCGAGGAGGAGGGGATCTTCAACCCGGCCACGGGCCACTCCTTCCTGAAGAACATTCTGGAAAAGGGCGGCTCCAGGGAGCCGATGGAGCTGTTCCGTGCCTTCCGTGGCCGGGAGCCCCAGGTGGATGCGCTGCTGCGTCACAGCGGTATCGCCGCGTGAGGTCCCGCCGCCACAGTGAGCCTCGATTGGATGAGCTGCCGCGCCACTGCGGGAGCTTCAAGCAGGTACACATTTGCTGCATAGTGGGATCGAAACGTGATTTTTGATAGAAAAAGGGACCTTTTGGTCCCTTTTTCCAAGCCTTTTTAATATCTTGCGGAGTGCATGTTTGCACTGTCCCCGCCTCTTCAGTAGAGTCGGGTTCTACCTTCCAGGGAGAGAAAGAACCTTGCCATGAGGCGAGCACTCGAGTCTGTCTATCAAATCATCTCCAGCCTGTCTCATTCGAGTGGTCAGGGATATTTTGATGCCTTTGTGAGTGAAATCGCCAACGCGGTGGGGGCTGACTTCGTCCTGGTGTCCGGCAAGGATCAGGCGGGTCTGTTCTTTACCGTGCATGCCGCCTATCCCGCCTCCCTCGACATCAACGCCTACAGCTTCCCCCTCGCCGACACTCCGGGGGAGATCGCCATGCAGCAGGGTGAAGCCTGGTTCAGTGATCGCACCCGCCAGCTGTTCCCCCACGCCGCCGTGCTGGAGCGCTGCGAGGTGAGAGCCTATGCCGGCGTCGCGCTCAAGAACGCCGAGGGAGAGACCATCGGCCTGTGCAGCGTCATGTTCAAGCGGGCCATGCCGAGAATGGAGAAGATAGTGGGCCTGCTGCGTCTGCTGGCCCCGCTCGCCGGTCGTGAACTGGCGCTGATGTATCAGCAGCGCCAGAGCCAGGAGCAGCCGGCGCAACCGGAACATCACCACTTCCTGGACACCATGATGTCCCATGCGCCCGTGGGCATCGGCAAGGTGGATCTGGGCGGCAAGATCCTCTGGGCGAACCCGGCCATCGAGAAGATGCTCGGCTACAGCCAGGAGGAGCTGCAACAGCTCACCGTCGCCGAAATCAACCATCCGGACGACTGGCAGACCAGCATTGCGCTCTACGACGCCCTCAAGCGGGGAGAGCGTCCCGCGTTTACCCAGGAGAAGCGTTATCTCCATCGGGATGGGACTGTCCTGTGGGGACGGGTGACGGTGACCCTGATCCGCAACGAGCAGATGTACCCCGACTATCTCATGGTGGTGCTGGAGAACATCGATCCCATCAGGCGCCATGCGGAGCAGCTCAAGCTCTCCCACCGGGTCTATGACAACCTCTCCGAAGCCATTCTGGTGTGCGATGCCGACAGTCGCATCATCTCGGTCAATCCGGCCTTCGAGAAGATCACCGGTTACAGCGAGGAGGAGGCGTGCGGCCAGCGGCCCAGCATGCTCAAGTCCGGACTGCACGATCAGACCTTCTATGCGGACATGTACCACGCCCTGGAGCGGGTGGGGATCTGGCGTGGGGAGGTGTGGAACAAGCGCAAGAACGGCAAGCTCTATCCCCAGCAGCTGATGATCAGCGCCGTGCGGGAAGGGGGCAAGATCAGTCAGTACATCGCCATCTTCAGCGATCTTTCCCAGACCAAGCTGGCGGAGCAGAAGATCGCCGCCCAGGCCAACTACGACAACCTCACCGGCCTGCCCAACCGCTGGCTGTTCGGTCGCTGTCTGGCCCGCTTCTGCGAGCGGGGGGAGCGCTTCGCCCTCATGGTGCTCGACCTCAACAACTTCAAGGCGGTCAACAACAGCATGGATCACCATGTGGGCGACGCCCTGCTGCGGGAGGTATCGGATCGGCTGGTGAGCCGGGTACGCACCGAGGACCTGGTGGCCCGCATCGGCGGCGACGAGTTTGCCTTCCTGGTGCCCGGCATCGTCAACCGCCGTCAGGCCGAGGTATTTGCCAAGCAGGTGATCGGCGGCTTTGCCCGTCCCTTCATGTTGGCCAACCAGCACCTCTATGTGACCGCCACCCTGGGGATCACCCTCTGTCCCAATGACGGCGGCGACAGCGACGAGCTCTTGCGCAATGCCGAGCAGGCCCTGTTCGTCGCCAAGCGCCAGGGACGCCCCCTCGGCACCTACAACGCCTCCATGCGGGAAGAGGTGAGCCAGCGCCACCAGATGCAGCACGATCTGGCGGAGGCCATCAAGCTGGGCCAGCTGACCATGGCCTACCAGCCCATCTGGGACAACCGCAGCGGCCGGGTCGCCAAGCTGGAGGCCCTGGTGCGCTGGTATCACCCCCACTGGGGTCAGGTCTCACCGGCGGATTTCATCCCGTTGGCGGAAGAGGCGGGACTCATCCAGGGGCTGGGTGCCCTGGTGCTGTGGCAGTCTTGCCGGGATCTGGCCAGATTGCAGCAGTCCGGCTTCCCGGATCTGCAGATGTCCATCAACCGCTCCACCCTGGAGTTCCAGACCATAGACCCGGAGGCCAACGAGTGGCTCAGGGTGATCCGCCACTTCGAGCTGGATCCGGCGGACATCATCATCGAGATCACCGAGTCCCTGCTGATGGAGACCAGCGATCAGCACAGGGTGCGGATCGATGCCCTGCGCGAGGCGGGCTGCAAGCTGGCCATCGACGACTTCGGCACCGGCTACTCGGCACTGAACTACCTGCGTACCTTCCCGGTGGATCTGGTGAAGATCGATCGCTCTTTCGTACGCCATATTCCCTTCAACGAGCAGGACCGCCTGCTGCTCGACGGCATCATCAACATCGTGCACAACCTCGGCATGCAGGTGGTGATCGAAGGGGTGGAGACCCGGGAGCAGCTCAACTTCCTCTGCCAGAAGGGGTGCGCCTTCACCCAGGGGTATCTGCTCAGCCGCCCGCTGCCCTTCGACGATCTGACCGAGTACCTGAGCCTCAACCGTCAGGGAATGAACCTGGCGAATCTGACCACGGTGAGCTGACCCCCTGCTTCTGCTATCATGCCGGCTTCTGCGCCGTGATGAGTCCATGTTATGCCCCATATTCAGGTTTTCAGTGAAGTGCCCGCCCGCGATGGCGAGCTCGACGCCCTGCGCCAGCGCCTTGCCGACGTGGCGTTTCCCGCTCCCTTCGCCCTGGTGCTGACCGAATCGCGGTTGGAGCTGCGCAAGCTGGACGAACCCAAGCTGGGGGCCGTCTATGTGGACTTCGTGGAAGGGGCGGTGGCCCATAGGCGCAAGTTCGGTGGCGGGCGCGGCCAGTCCATCGCCAAGGCGGTGGGATTGAAGTCGGGAGCCATGCCGACCGTGGTGGATGCCACCGCCGGGCTCGGGCGCGATGCCTTCGTGCTCGCCTCCCTCGGCTGCAAGGTGACCCTGATCGAACGCAGCCCCGTGGTGGCGGCCCTGCTCCAGGACGGTCTGACCCGGGCGGGGCAGGATCCCGAGATAGGCCCCTGGGTGCGCGAGCGGATGCAACTGCTGCAAGGCCCGGCGGTGGAGACCCTGCTGGCGCTGGCCGAGCGGCCGGAGGTCATCTACCTGGACCCCATGTTCCCCCACAAGCAGAAGTCGGCGCTGGTGAAAAAAGAGATGCGGGTGTTCCAGTCCCTGGTGGGGGCGGATCTCGACGCGGATGCCCTGCTGCCGGCTGCGCTCAGGATGGCTGACAAGCGGGTGGTGGTGAAGCGGCCCGACTATGCGGGCTGGCTCAACGAGCACAAGCCCAGCATGGCCATCGAGACCAAGAGCAACCGCTTCGACGTCTATGTGATGGCGGCGCTGGCGAGTTGATTGGCGACTGGCAGGGAGTCTGAGCGTCAAACGAAGAGGGCCAACCTGATCAGGTTGGCCCTTTTGCTATTCATTGGCTGCGGGGTGGGGCGAAGTGGATCCGCTTTTCTTCCCCTTGCCAGACGAGTTCCAGGGTCGCCAGGTCCGCCAGGCTGAGGCGCTCAGCGCACTCCAGCAGCAGATATTCGACTCCGTCGCTGGCTTCTATGGTGCGGATCTTGTCCGCCCAGGTTCGTCCATCCCGGTCGGTGATCGTGACGGGCAGCTGCCAGCTGGCGGCGATCTCCAGCCAGTCGTACAGGTCACAGCTGACGGGTTGGTAATCGGCCATGGGGTGTGCGGCTCAGGCTTCCAGCAGTCGGGTGGACCAGCCCATCTTCTGCTGGCGCTCCACCTCGAGGCGCAGCTCGCTGGCGCGCAGGTAATGCTCGTCCAGCCAACCCTTGGGCAGGGTCAGGGTCAGGGCATCTTCATCGGCTTGCAGCATGAACCTGGGCACAGTGCCCTGGGTCCGGCGCATGCAGAGGATGAGGGAGATGCGCAGGATGCGGGCCAGCCGGATCGCCTGGCGACCGGTGACGGCGCCCTGTTTCTCCAGCGGCTCCAGTTTGAATTCATCCCGCTGGTTGAACAGCAGGGCCGACAGCAGCTTCTTCTGCGCGGGGGTGAAGCCCGGCATGTCGATGTTGTCGATGATGTAGGCGGCGTGCTGCGGCGCCTTCTTGTACTCGATGCACAGACCGATTTCGTGCAGCAGGGCTGCGTAGCGCAGGATCGGGCGGCCGTAGCGCTTGGAGAGGCGCCAGGCAGGCTGCAACTGGGTGAACGCCTCGATGGCGGTGTCGCGGACCCGCTCGGCGTGCTCCTTGTCGAGCTGGTAGCGGCTGATCAGGCTGTCGGCGGTGCGATCCCGGGCATCACAGTCATGATTGTTGCCGAGCAGGCCGTAGATGAGCCCTTCACGCAGTGCACCGCCCGCCAGGGTCATGCTCTCGATGTCGAGGGTCTCGAAGATGGCGATCAGGATGGCGAGACCGGAGGGGAACACGGTCAGCCGTTCGGCCGCCAGCCCTTCGAGCTGCAACTTATCGAGTCTGCCGCAGGCGATGGCCTGACCCATCAGCTCTTGCAACTTGGGCAGGGTGACCCGCTCGCTCTTGCCCTGGGCCAGCATGATCTCCTGCAGCGCCTGGACGGTGCCGGAGGCGCCGACGCAGGTGCGCCAGCCGAGGACACGGTAGTCCGCAGCCACTTTCTCCAGTACCGCCTTGGCGGCGGCAATGGCCTGGTTGAAGCGCGCCTCGGAGAGCTCGCCATCACCGAAGTGGTTGTTGAGCCAGGTGACGCAGCCCATGTGCAGGCTGTTGAGCAGCTTGGCTTCGCTCTGCTCGCCGATCACCAGCTCGGTGCTGGCGCCACCGATGTCGATCACCAGCCGATTGCCTTCCCCTGCCGACGTCCAGGAGACTCCTTCATAGATGGTCTTGGCTTCTTCCTCGCCCGAAATGATCTCGATGCTGTGGTTGAGCACCCGTTCCGCTTCGCTGATGAATTCGTCGACGTTGGTGGCCAGGCGCAGGGTGGCGGTGCCCACTACCCGGATGTTGTCGGACGGGATGTCCTGCAACTGCTCGGAGAAGAGGCGCAGACAATCCCAGCCCCGCTCCATGGCGGCACGGTTGAGGCGAAAATCGGCATCGAGGCCCGCGGCGAGGCGTACCTTGCGCTTGACCTTGGTGACGGTGCGCAGGGCACCGGCGACCTCGCGCACCACCAGCATGTGAAAGCTGTTGGAGCCGAGGTCGATGGCGGCATAGAGAGGCGAGTTGTGCAACTTGGCCGATCCCTCAGTTCTTGCGGGGGGGACGACGACGGTTGTTGCTGTTGCCACCGCCCTGGCGATCCCGCATGTTGCGGTTCACCGGCTGGCGGTTGCGGAACACCCGTTTTGGTGCGGTGACGTCATCCAGCAGCGCCTCGCGGTCATACTTGCTGACCGGGATGGGGTGGTGGATGTACTCCTCGATGGCCGGCAGGTTGAAGGCATAGTCTTCACAGGCCAGGCTGATGGAGTGACCGCTTTTGCCGGCGCGGCCGGTACGACCGATGCGGTGGACATAGTCTTCGGCATCGTCGGGCAGGTCGTAGTTGAAGACGTGGGTCACGTCGGGGATGTGCAGACCACGGGCGGCCACGTCGGTGGCGACCAGGATATCCAGGGTACCCTTGGTGAACTCTTCCAGGATCTTCATCCGCTTCTTCTGCGGCACGTCGCCGGTCAGCAGGCCGACGCGGTGGCCGTCGTTCTCCAGCCAGGCGTGAACGTCTTCACAGACGTGCTTGGTGTTGGCGAAGACGATGGCTTTCTCGGGCCACTCCTCTTCCATCAGGGAGAGCAGCAGCAACATCTTGTCTTCGTTGGAGGGGTAGAAGAGCTCCTCCTTGATCCGCACGCCGGTCATCTGTTCCGGTTCGACCTGTACATGTTCCGGGTGGTTCATGTGTTCATAGGCCAGCTCCTGCACCCGCAGGGAGAGGGTGGCGGAGAACAGCATGCTCAGACGCTCGGTGGCGGGGGGCATGCGGCGGAACAGGAAACGGATGTCCTTGATGAAGCCCAGATCGAACATGCGATCCGCTTCGTCCAGCACCACGACCTGGATGTTGCCGAGATCGATGACCTTGGACTTGAAGTAGTCAATGATGCGACCCGTGGTGCCGATCAGGATGTCGACGCCCTGTTCCAGCACGGCCAGCTGCTTGTCGTAGCCTTCGCCACCATAGGCGAGACCGAGCTTGAGCCCGGTGGAGGCGGACATGCTCTCTGCATCGTTATAGATCTGGACGGCCAGCTCCCGGGTCGGGGCCATGATGATGGCGCGGGGCTGGTTGACGAGGCGCGGCCTGGTCAGCGGATGGGTCAGCAAATAGTTGAATGTCGCCGCCAGGAAAGCCAGGGTTTTTCCGGTCCCCGTCTGAGCCTGACCGGCAAGGTCATGACCTTCAACCAGCAGGGGCAGGGAGAGTGCCTGGATGGGCGTACAATAGTGAAATCCCTTTGATTCCAGACCAGCCAGAACTTCGGGTTCGAGGCCCATTTGGGCGAATTTTTCGGTCGTTAGATGTGTTTTGCTCATGGCGGTAGGTTATCAGGTTAGGCTTGCAATAATAAACAGGATCATTTCAAATAGGGCAACTATTGCCTTTGTTGAACCATCAATAAAGCCTTAATTACTGACTGGAGTTGGAGATGAGTGACAAGATTGTTCAGCTGAGCGATGCCAGCTTCGAGGCCGATGTAATCAACGCCGACAGCCCTGTTCTGGTCGATTTCTGGGCCGAATGGTGTGGACCGTGCAAGATGATTGCCCCGATCCTGAACGAAGTTGCTCAGGAATATGAAGGTCGCGTGACCGTGGCGAAATTGAACATCGATCATAACGCCGACACTCCGCCCAAGTACGGCATTCGTGGTATCCCGACCCTGCTGCTGTTCAAGAATGGTGAAGTGGCAGCGACCAAGGTCGGCGCCCTGTCCAAGACCCAACTGAAAGAGTTCCTGGACGGCAACCTGTAATAATCAAGAAGGAGCGCATTGCAATAATGCGCTCCTTGTGTTTTATCACCTAGACGCTCACCCTGATTGGTGCTAGTTTATCGCTCGTTTGCTAACCTTTTTGCCTGACTCTTTGCTTAACTACCAGCCTGGCAAGTCAAATCCGATCAGCATCAATCCAGCAGACTGTCTCCTCATTTCAATCCTTGCTTACAGACTTTCACCACTATGAATCTGACTGAACTTAAGAACACTCCTGTGTCCGAGCTGGTCCAGCTTGGCGAATCCATGGGGTTGGAAAATCTGGCTCGGGCGCACAAGAAAGACATTATCTTTGCAATCCTCAAGGCGCACGCCAAGGGCGGCGAGGATATCTTTGGCGACGGTGTGCTGGAAATCCTGACCGACGGTTTCGGTTTCCTGCGCAGTGCAGACGGCTCTTATCTCGCTGGTCCGGATGACATCTATGTCTCCCCGAGCCAGATCCGCCGCTTCAACCTGCGTACCGGCGATACCATTTCCGGCAAGATCCGGCCGCCGAAAGAGGGCGAGCGCTATTTCGCCCTGCTCAAGGTCAACGACGTCAACTACGACCGTCCGGAAAACTCCCGCAACAAGATCCTGTTTGAAAACCTCACTCCCCTGCACGCCAACGAGCGTCTGCGCATGGAGCGTGGCAACGGTTCCACCGAAGACATCACCGCCCGTGTACTGGATCTGGCATCCCCGATCGGCAAGGGCCAGCGCGGTCTCATCGTTGCACCGCCCAAGGCCGGTAAGACCATGCTGCTGCAGAACATCGCCCAGAGCATCGCCTACAACCACCCGGATTGTGAGCTGATCGTGCTGCTGATTGACGAGCGTCCGGAAGAAGTGACCGAGATGCAGCGGATGGTGAAGGGCGAAGTCATCGCCTCCACCTTCGACGAGCCGGCCTCCCGTCACGTCCAGGTCGCCGAAATGGTGATCGAGAAGGCCAAGCGTCTGGTCGAGCACAAGAAGGACGTGGTGATCCTGCTGGACTCCATCACCCGTCTGGCCCGCGCCTACAACACCGTCATCCCGTCTTCCGGCAAGGTGCTGACCGGTGGTGTGGACGCCAACGCCCTGCACCGTCCGAAGCGTTTCTTCGGTGCGGCGCGCAACGTCGAAGAGGGCGGCAGCCTGACCATCATCGCCACCGCGCTGATCGATACCGGCTCCAAGATGGATGAAGTCATCTACGAAGAGTTCAAGGGTACCGGCAACATGGAACTGCACCTCTCGCGCAAGATTGCCGAGAAGCGCGTCTACCCGGCCATCGACATCACCCGCTCCGGCACCCGCAAGGAAGAGCTGCTGACCGCACCGGACGAGCTGCAGAAGATGTGGATCCTGCGCAAGATCATTCACCCCATGGGCGAGATCGACAGCATCGAGTTCCTCATCGACAAGCTGGCTGCGACCAAGACCAACGACGAGTTCTTCGACTCCATGAAGCGTCAACAGAAGTAACAGTCTCTTCAATGACAAAACCGCGGCCCAGGTCGCGGTTTTTGTTTATCTATTTCACGGCTGGCTTAGTAGTATGAAGCCTCGATGTCACAAGGAAAGGGACGTCATGAAGCTGGTGTTGTTCATATGGATGGGTTGGTTGTGGCTGGCGGCCCCGGTGCATGCCGACTCCCCGCCGCAATTGCAGGCTCCCCTGGTGGCGGACGAGGGACTGGAGGGGCATCGGGCGTACCTGGACGGCCGTATGGCGCTCGGGCAGTTTGATGCCATGGACTCGTTGCTCGAGTCCCTGTCGGTGGGGCAGCGGGAGTTCCTGTTGTTCCAGTTGCTGGGTGAGCTCAAGTCATCGGGCGCACCGAGCCCGGCGCTGCTGGCCTGGGTGCGAGCACAAGCGGCAAAGGCGCCACAATGGCTGGTGGAAGGGAAGGTGGACGGTTTCCTGGTGCAGCTACCCGCCTACGACTTCCCCGCCGAGGCCCGGCTGGTGCTGAGCCACTGGCAGCAGCTGGCCTGGCAGGACAACTATCGCCAGTTGCTGGAGCAGGATCGCTTCGACTTCAAGCAGGTCTACTACAGCCGCAATCCCGAGCTGGCACAGCAGCAGCAGGCCCTGCTGGCGGTGCTCGATCGGCAGCCGGTATCCGTGCTGCGTCGGGAGGCGCAGCGGCTTGCCGCCCTCAATCTCTTCCTGCCGGACAACCAGTTGCTGCTGCACTTCATCGAACAGACCGGGGAGACGGCACTCTACCTCAAGCTGTGGCGTCAGCCAGTGGATCACGATAGCCTGACTGCGCTGCACACCATTTCCCGCTTTTATTCAGGTCAGGAGGCGAGCGATCTGCTGATCGCCGCCAGCCAGAACAGCCGCCTGATGGTCCCCGCCCTGCACCAGCTCAGCCGCCTCTCCCCCTTGCCGGACGGGGCCCAGCAGTTCCTCCTGGCCGAACTCGGCAAGCACCAGTATGGCGGGCTGGTGGCCGGCCTGTTGTTGCAGATGGACGAGCCCAGGCTCCTGGGTCAATTGGCAAACCGGCTGACGCTTCAGGAGCGGCGACACGCCTCGTCCGTCATGAGGTCCGATACGGGTACACCGGATACGCCGCCAGGGTTATAATGCTGGACCACCTGATCCCGCTGGGGTACTTGCATGAAATACAAGGACTTGCGTGATTTTATCGCGCAGTTGGAACAAAACGGACAGCTCAGGCGCATCAGTCGCGAGATAGACCCCTATCTGGAGATGACCGAGATCAGCGACCGCACCCTGCGGGCGGGCGGGCCTGCCCTGCTGTTTGAAAATCCCAAGGGCTACACCATGCCGGTGTTGACCAACCTGTTCGGCACGCCGGACCGGGTTGCCATGGGCATGGGCCAGCCCAACGTCAGCGCCCTGCGCCAGGTGGGGACCTGGCTCTCCTACCTGAAAGAGCCGGAGCCGCCTCGCGGGCTCAAGGAGCTGATGGAGAAGCTGCCCATCTTCAAGCAGGTGCTCAACATGCCGACCAAGCGGCTCTCTTCGGCCCCCTGTCAGCAGGTGGTGCTGGAAGGGGACGCGGTGGATCTGGATCAGATCCCGATCCAGCACTGCTGGCCCGGGGATGTGGCGCCCCTGGTCACCTGGGGTCTGACCATCACCCGCGGTCCCTACAAGAAGCGGCAGAACCTCGGCATCTATCGCCAGCAGAAGATCGGCAAGAACAAGCTGATCATGCGCTGGCTGGATCACCGGGGCGGCGCCATCGATTTTCGCGAGTGGCAGGAGGCCCACCCGGGCGAACGCTTCCCGGTGGCGGTGGCGCTGGGCGCCGATCCGGCGACCATCCTGGGCGCGGTGACGCCGGTGCCGGACAGCCTCTCCGAATACGCCTTTGCCGGTCTGCTGCGGGGCAGCCGTACCGAGGTGGTGAAGGCGCTGAGCTGCGATCTGGAAGTGCCCGCCAGCGCCGAGATCGTGCTGGAAGGCTATCTGGAGCCGGGGGAGATGGCCCCCGAAGGGCCTTACGGCGATCACACCGGCTACTACAACGAAGTGGACGAGTTCCCGGTCTTCACCATCACCCACATGACCATGCGCCGGGATGCCATCTACCACAGCACCTACACCGGCCGTCCGCCCGATGAGCCGGCGGTGCTCGGGGTGGCGCTCAACGAGGTGTTCGTGCCGCTGTTGCAGAAGCAGTTCCCCGAGATAGTGGACTTCTACCTGCCGCCGGAGGGGTGCTCCTACCGGATGGCGGTGGTGACCATCAAGAAGCGCTACCCTGGCCACGCCAAGCGGGTGATGCTGGGGGTCTGGTCCTTCCTGCGCCAGTTCATGTACACCAAGTTCGTGATCGTCTGCGATGACGACATCAACGCCCGGGACTGGAAGGACGTGATCTGGGCCATCACCACCCGGATGGATCCGGCTAGGGACACCACCCTGATCGAGCACACCCCCATCGACTACCTGGACTTCGCCTCGCCGGTCTCCGGGCTCGGCTCCAAGATGGGGCTGGATGCCACCAACAAGTGGCCGGGGGAGAGCAATCGGGAGTGGGGTCAGCCCATCGTCCAGGACGAGGCGGTAAAGCAGAAGATCGATGCCATCTGGGACGAGCTGAAGATCCTCGACTGAGGGATCCCCGATGGGGCGCGGCCATTGTGGCGCAAAAGTGCGGTATTGCCGTGCCGAATTGGGTATGCTCGACGGACCTGACCACCAACTGGTCGCCATAAAAACAGTGAAACCATGAGCGAAGCGGGCCGGGCAGGCCCCTCACAAGGACAAGAATGCAACGTATCAAGTGCCGCGTAGAGGAACTGCGCGAATATGTCGACACCATCTGGCACGTGGCGCTGGCGCCGCAGCAGGAGGTGAGCTTCAAGCCGGGCCAGTATCTGCTGGTGGTGATGAGCGATTCGGACAAGCGCCCCTTCTCCATCGCCAACTCGCCGACCCGCTCCGGCGTGCTGGAGCTGCAGATCGGTGCCACTCCCGAGAATGCCTATGCCGGTCAGGTGTTGGCCCGCATGCGCGAGCAGGGAGAGATCGAGGTCGAGCTGGCCGCCGGCAAGGCGTTCCTGCGCGACGAATCCCCCCGACCGCTGATCCTGATGGCGGGCGGCACCGGCTTCTCCTATGCCCGCGCCATCCTGGAATACCTGATCGGCAGCGGCAGCAAGCGTCCGGTGTTCCTCTACTGGGGGGTACGCCAGGCGCACTGGCTCTACGAGCTGGAGCAGATGCAGCAGTGGGAGCGCGACTACGCGCCGCTGACCTTCATTCCCGTGGTGCAGGAGCCCGAGAGCGACTGGACCGGCAGGACCGGGCTGGTGCACAAGGCCATCATGGATGACTTCGTCAGCCTGCATGACTACGACATCTATGTGGCGGGCCGCTTCGAGATGGCCGGTGCCGCGCGGGAAGAGTTCAAGGTGCTGGGCGCCGAGCCCGAGCGCATCTTCGGCGACGCCTACGAGT
Source organism: Aeromonas sp. s6 (assembly GCF_040907815.1). Lineage (NCBI taxonomy): Bacteria > Pseudomonadati > Pseudomonadota > Gammaproteobacteria > Aeromonadales > Aeromonadaceae > Aeromonas > Aeromonas sp. s6. The sequence continues at coordinate 19,365 of NZ_JBFOCN010000018.1, read as the reverse complement.
TTATCTGACCACGGCCAACCGCAGAGCGTCGATCTGCCCCCTTATCGTCTTGCGAGAGAAGGGGGGATGAGAAACTCGTTGTCCCCATAAAAACGACAAACCCCAGCCTGGCTGGGGTTTGTGCTATCTACGGCGGGTCACGCCGGATCATTCGCCCTTGGCAGCGAGCTGCTGCTCGAGCTGGGCCAGCTTGGCCTCGAGGGCGGTCAGCTTCTCCCGGGTGCGCAGCAGCACCTTGGTCTGCACGTCGAACTCCTCGCGGCTCACCAGATCCAGCTTGTTGAGCTGAGCCTGCAAGACCTGACGGGTCTTTTTCTCCACCTCTTCACCCATGCTGCGAATGCCGGGGGGCAGGGCGTTGTGTATCTGTTTGGCGATCTCTTCCAGTTTTTTCGGGTCGATCATGGGGGTCTCCTTAAGCAATGGCGCCATTCTACCGACAAATCGTCCCCTTTGCCGAGATCGGGGCGGCTTTTTGCGCCATGGATCCCATCGGGCTCTGGTCGGGTCTGGTTGATGCACCCTGGCTGCTACCCTGTGACGCTGGGGATCAATTCCAATTCCTTGATGGTGTACACAAAAAAATCAGATCAGATGACTGACCAGAGGCTTATTAATTGTTGCGTTGCTGTTAATATGATTCGGTCGGGTTTGAACCCTACCCCGTCAGGCTCATCATGGATAACAACATAAAAGAGATAAGGATATGAAGAAAAAGCTAATTTACGCGGCCGTCGTCAGTGCGCTGCTGAGCGGTTGTGGTGGCAGTGACGACAACACAGGCGATACCTCAAGCTATCTCGATTATCTGCTGAGCGGCTCCAATGCAGTCCGACCCAGCGCCCTGGCAGCCCGTGCGACCGACGGTACCCTGAAATTCTCCACGGAAACGGCGGATCTCTCCAACCCGGTGTCCGCCCTCTCCACCCTGGATGGCTGGTCGACTACCCAGGCGATCCAGATAGTGCCGGTGACGGCCTCCGGCATCCAGGTCAAGGCGCCGGCCGCTGCTGAATTCGCAGCCTCCGTGGCACCCCTCTACCTGATGGAGCTGGAGTTTGACAGTGCGGCCCTGCGTCCGAGCGGCGTGAAAAAGGTGCTGACCTACGGGGTGGACTTCGTGGTGGCCGAGACGACCGGCAAGCTGAATCTGGTGCCGCTCAAGCCTCTCAACCCCTCTTCCTACTACATGATAGTGGCGACTGATACCCTCAAAGACAGCACGGGTGCCCCCCTGCGACCGGGTAGCGACTACAGCAACTACAAGACCAGCACCGGCAGCAACGCCCAGGAGCAGACCATCAGCGGCCTGATTGCGCTGCAGGAAGGGCTGTTCAAGGCTGCCACCGGCATCACCAGCGATCACGTGATCTTCTCCGACTGGTTCGGCACCCAGTCCGGCGCCGACGTGCTGGTGGCGGTGAAAGGGGCGGCCGCATCCGTGCTCAAGAGCCCGACCCTGGACGCCGCCGCCCTGTGGAAGCAGGACGCCCTGGGCAATACCAGCCTGCCTGGCACCTATACCCTGTCGGTGAGCGGCGGCAGCCCCTTCCTGACCCAGCTGGACGCCGAGAACTTCCTGCCCCAGGAGCAGAAGGATGCGATTGCCGCCGCTTTTGGTGACGGCACTCCACTCCACAATCTGGCCTTGGGTACCACCGTCTACAGCGGCACCGTCAAGCTGCCCTACTTCCTCTCCTCCCCGGCCACCGCCGGCTCCTGGGACAAGGCGAAGACCCAGTCCTGGCACGGTGCCATCCCCAGCCTCTACGCCATCGCGAACGCCCTGAAGGCCCAGGATGCCGAAGTGATCGGCGGCCTGGTGGGGGCGGGCGTGGATCCGGCCCTGCTGGGCGAACTCATCGCCGATCCGAGCCGTCAGGCCGAGCTGCTGGCGGAGGCGAGCAAGCTGATCGGGGTGACCCTCACCTCCGGCGGCAAGGCGCTGGATCCCGAGATGAATATCGGGCGCTTCAACCCGCTGCCGGCACTGGAAGAGGTGCAGTCCGTCCCGATGCGGATCTTCGCCGCCGCACCGCTGGCGAACATCACCGACGTGATCATCTATCAGCACGGCGTCACCTCCGTGAAGGAGAACGCCTACGCCCTGGCCCTTGGCCAGATTGGTGCCGGTGCCCAGGCGAGCAAGAACGTGGCCGTGGTGGTGATCGATCATCCCCTGCATGGTGAACGCGGCTTCGCCCTGACCGGCAGCATGGACTCGGTGACCACCTCCGACAACCCGACCCCCTACCTGAACCTGAGCTACCTGACCGTGGCCCGCGACAACCTGAAACAGAGCGTGGCGGATCTGCTGGGCCTGCGTCTGGCAGTGGGGCTGGCCAATGCCAAGGGCGCCATCGGCACCGCAGGCAGCCTCAAGGTGCACTTCCTGGGTCACTCCCTGGGTGCCATCGCGGGGGCCAACCTGTTGGCGGTGGCCAACCAGTCTGTTGGCAACCCGACGGCAGACGCCCTGTTCAAGTTCGACACTGGCGGCCTGGCCATGCCGGGTGGCGGCATAGCGCCGCTGTTGCTGAACTCGCCGACCTTCGGTCCGACCATCCAGATGAGCGTGCTGACCGCTGGCAGTGCGGCCCTGAAGGCAGCTTTCACCGCCTACGCCCCGAACTGCAAGACGGCAGTACCGACCTGCTTCGTCAACGAGTTCCTGCCGAGCCAGGATGCGGCCACCCAGGCCACGGCGGCCAGCACCCTGCAGAGCTACAGCTTCGCGGCGCAGTCGGTGCTGGATTCGGCAGACCCCATCAACCTGGGGAGCGGTATCGCGGCGGACTTCCCGCTGTTTGCCACCGAAATCGTCGGCGACGGCGCCCTGAGCCTGTCGGATCGAGTGATCCCGAACAGCATCGCCACCGCCCCCCTGGGTGGCACCGAGCCGCTGTTCAAGGTCCTGGCCCTGCAACCGCTGACCGCCACCGGCGCCGCCAACCACAGAGCGGCCCGTTTCGTGGCCGGGGGTCACAGCTCGCTGCTGGCACCGGACGAGAACTTCGATCCGACCGGCGCCGTCACCACCGAGATGCAGACCCAGTTCGGCAGCTTCTTCGCAAGCGGCGGTACCGCGGTCAAGGTGACCGACGCCAGCCTGCTCAAGCAGTAAGCTGGCCGACCAATAAAAACGCCGCCCCAAGGGGCGGCGTTTTTTTATGGCAAATCGGCTCAGGCTGGCCTGTGGTGCCTGTCCAGCCAGCCCTGGGCAAGGCCGACCAGCAGACCCGCCAGGTGAGCCATGTTGGTGGTCGCTATGGTTGCCGAGCCGTTGCCGGCAACCAGGCCTCACCCTGGCCGATGGCGCCTGTCCAGCCAGCCTTGGGCAAGGCCGACCAGCAGGCCCGCCGGTGAGCCATGTTGGTGGTCGCTATGCTTGCCGAGCAGTTGCCGGCAACCAGGCCTCACCCCGGCCTGTGGTGCCTGTCCAGCCAGCCCTGGGCAAGGCCGACCAGCAGGCCTGCCAGGTGAGCCATGTTGGCGGTGGGGGTACCGAGCATGTCCAAGAAGCCGAGCACCAGCCAGACCAGCATGAAGCCCATCAGGGCCGGCGGCATGGCGAGGCCGCAATCCGGTTGCAGCCTGGCTCGCAGCCAGCTGTAGCCGAGCAGGGCATAGACCACCCCGGAGAGGCCGCCAAAGCGCGGGCCGCTGGCAAAGAACTCGGCGATATTGGGCAGGGCAGCCCCGACGATGAGCAGGATGAACAGCTTGCCGCTGCCGAGGCGCTGCTCTATCTGGCCACCGAGATACCACCACCACAACAGGTTGAACACCAGGTGCACCACCGAGAAGTGGATGAAGGCCGGGGTGACGTAGCGCCAGGCCTGCCAGTCGGTGAACTGGGCCAGGGTGGGGTGGAAGGCGAGCTCGTCGAAGATGGGCAGGCCGATGGCATCCAGAGCGTAGATGGCCAGGCAGGCGATGATGACCACCAGGGTCAGGGGGCCCGCCTGGTGAAGGAAATCGGTGACCGGATCCGTCATCCCCTTGCTGTAGTCGATCCGGGCATCGGCATGGCCGGATTGCCAGGAGGCCTCCATGTAGCGGGGGTGATTGGGTTCGCTCAGGAAGCGTTTGACCTCCTGCTGGGCCTGGGCGAGGCGCCGTTCGTCCGCCAGCCAGACCGAGACGCCGAGCTCGGACTGGGTCAGCTCGCACGGAATGCCCAGGGTGGCGAGATAATCCACCAGCGCCTGGGCCATGCGGGCGTCGCCCAGTACCAGCAGCTGGATCATGCCGGTCGAGGAGGAACGACCCGCCTCTGTCATGCGTCCCCCGCCTGGATGGGGAACTCCCTGCGCCAGGCCTCGAAACCGCCATCCAGGCTATAGACCTCGTCATAGCCTTGTTGCAGCAGGTACTGGGCCGCCCCCTGGCTGCTGTTGCCGTGATAGCACATCACGATGACGGGGGTATCGAAGTCCACCTCGTTCATAAAGCGAACCAGGGTGCCGTTGGTGAGGTGGAAGGCGCCGACCGCGTGGGCCGTCTCGAAGGATTGGGGATCGCGAATGTCCACGAGACGGGCTTCGCCTGCGCTCAGCTTCTGGTGGGCATCATGGGCGCTGATATGGGCAAACTGGTCCATTGAGATGTCCTGAAAATGGAGGGTTGAAGGGCAGTTTACCGCAAGCGGCGGTTTGCGCTAAGTGTGCAATGGGGGCGGCATCCAGGGGATCGCAATTTTCTTCAATATCGGGCCGCCCGGGCCGGGTAGGCTCGGACTTCCCTCAATTGAACGAGCATCATCCATGGAATTCAGTCTGCTGTTATCCATGGCCGGGTTTGCCCTGGCCATGTCCATCTCCCCGGGGCCGGTCAATCTGGTCGCCCTTGGCACCGGCGCCCGGTACGGTTTCACGGCCAGCCTGCGCCACGTGGTGGGGGCCACCCTCGGCTTCATCCTGCTGCTCCTGCTGATGGGGCTGGGTCTTGGCGGCGCCCTGTCCCGCTGGCCTGTGGCGCTGGGGGCCATTCACTGGGGCGGCGTGCTCTTTCTCGGCTGGATGGCCTGGCAGTTGCTGGTGGACAGCGGCGAGGTGGAGGAAGTAGAGGGCGTGCCCCCCGCCTTCTGGTACGGGGCCTTGATGCAGTGGCTCAATCCCAAGGCCTGGCTCGCCGCCAGCATGGGGATGGGAGCCTATGGGATCGCGGGCGGCATGAGCCAGATCGCCCTCTTTACCGGCATCTATCTGGTGATCTGCCTCGGCTCCATCGCCTGCTGGGCCTATGCGGGCAGCCGATTGCAGGGGGGGCTGGTCTCTCCCCGCCGGTTGCGCTGGTTCAATCGGGCCATGGCGCTCTTGCTGCTGCTCAGCGCCGCCTATCTGGTGCGCTCGTCCTGAGGGGCGAGCTGCGCTCTGTACTGGCCCGGGGTGGCTGCCACCCGGCGTTTGAACTGGCGCTGGAAGTGGGCCTGATCGGCAAAACCGCTGGCAAGGGCCACTTCCGCCAGGGGCTGCCCCTGGCGCAGCAGGGTGCGGGCGTGGCGAATGCGCTGATCGAGCAGGTAGGCGTGGGGCGTCATGCCGTAGTGGCGGCTGAAGGCGCGCACGAAGTGGGAAGGGGTAAGCCCGGCCACCGCACTCAGCTGTGCCAGGGTGAGGGCGCAGGCACTCTCGTCCTGCATCAGCTCGGCGGCTCGCTGCAGGTGCCGGGGAGGGCGGTCATCCCACTTGGCCGGGGTGAGCCTGGCCAGAAGCTGGCGGCTGAAGAGGTGGCAGGTCACTTCGCGAGCCAGGGGATCCGGCTCCTCCACCAGTTGCCGGTGAAGCCGGCAGAGCCCCTGGTAGAGCAGGGGATCCCGGCTTGCGGTCATGTCGAAGGGGCGAAACGCGTTTCCGAGCCCGGCCTCCTCCTGCTGGCGCTGCAACCAGAGGTTGTCGATGTAGAACATCAGATAGGACCAGGGCTGGTCCGCGACGGGATTGCAGGCGTGCACCTCTTCTGGGTTCATCAGCACCAGGCTGCCGCGGCCGACCTCTTGCAGGCTGCGCTGGTTGAGGTAGTGGCTGTGGCCGCCGGTGATGGTGCCGATGGAGAAGTGGGGGTGGCTGTGCTTGTCGTAGCAGACGCGCCGGCCATCCTGCACCGCCCTCGCCTCGATGAAGGGCAGGGCGGGATCGTGCCAGAAGTGGTGCTGATCCTGCGTCGCCCGCGCACGGCTCACAATGTGCTCCTCGGCGGGGGGCTGTTCCCCTGCCGGGCTCGGGGAGCGCGGCAGGGGAAGGGTGACGATGGTTGCTGCATCCTCAGCCGCCGAGATAGGCCTGGCGGACGGCGGGGTTGGCCAGCAGGGCCTCTCCCGTGTCTTGCAGCACCACCCGGCCGTTCTCCAGCACATAGCCGCGATCCGCCAGCTTGAGCGCCTGGTTCGCGTTCTGCTCCACCAGGAAGATGGTCATCCCCTTCTGGCGCAGTTGCTCTATGGTGTCGAAGATCTGCTGGATGACGATGGGCGCCAATCCGAGGGAGGGTTCATCCAGCAGCAGCAGGCGCGGCTTGCTCATCAAGGCGCGGCCGATGGCCAGCATCTGCTGCTCGCCGCCGGACATGGTGCCTGCCCGCTGCTCCAGCCGCTCGTGCAGGCGGGGGAACAAGGTAAATATCTGATCCAGCAGGCCGCGCTGCTCCGCCTTGTCGACGAAGAAGGCCCCCATCAGCAGGTTCTCCTCCACCGTGAGGCGGGCGAAGATGCGGCGCCCCTCCGGCACCACGGCGATGTCCTTGCGCATGATGCGGGCGGTGGTGAGGGAGTCTATCTGCTCCCCCTCGAACCAGATGGAACCGCTGCTGGGCTTGGGCTCGCCACACAGGGTCATCAGCAGAGTGGTCTTGCCGGCGCCGTTGGCGCCGATCAGGGTGACGATTTCCCCCTCTTTCACCTCGACGCTGACGTCGTGCAGCGCCTGAATTTTGCCGTAGTGGGTCGATACGTTGCGAAGTTCTAACATCTTTTTGTCCTTACGACTCGCCCAGATAGGCCTTGATCACCGCCGGATTGCTGCGGATTTCGTCCGGTTTGCCGTGGGCCAGCGGGGTGCCCTGGTTGACCACGAAGATGCGGTTGGAGATCTCCATCACCAGCTTCATATCGTGCTCGATCAGCAGCACCGAGACCCCGAACTCGTCTCGCAGGTTGGAGATGAGCTCGTTGAGCTCGTCGGTTTCCTTGGGATTGAGACCTGCGGCCGGTTCATCCAGCATCAGCAGTTCGGGCCGGGTCGCCATGCAGCGGGCGATCTCGAGGCGGCGCTGCTGGCCGTAAGCCAGGTTGCCCGCGGCGCGGTTGGCGAGATCCTTGAGGCCCACCTTCTCCAGCCAGAAGGCGGACTGCTCCAACCCCTCTTTCTCGGCACGGCGGAAAGAGGGGGTCTTGAACAGGCCGGCGATGAAGCCGGTATTGAGATGCCTGTGCTGGGCCACCAGCAGGTTTTCCACCGCCGTCATCTCCTTGAACAGGCGCACGTGCTGGAAAGTCCGCACTATGCCCTTGCGGGCGATGAGGTGGCCGGGCAACCCCTGGATCTCCTCACCCTTGTAGCGAATGACACCGCCACTCGGGCGATAGAAGCCGGTCAGGCAGTTGAAGATGGTGGTCTTGCCCGCCCCGTTGGGGCCGATGATGGAGATCACCTCCCCCCTTTCCACATCCAGCTTGACGCCGTTGACCGCAAGCAGGCCGCCAAAGCGCATCGACAGATCTGAGACATCCAACAATGGTTGATTGTTGCTCATTTACGCAGCTCCATATGGGGTCGACTCATGGGCAGCAGTCCCTGCGGCCGCCAGATCATCATGAATACCATCAAGAGACCGAACATCAGCATGCGATATTCGTTGAACTCGCGGGCGAGCTCCGGCAGCACCGTCATCACGATGGCCGCCAGCACCACCCCGATCTGGGATCCCATGCCCCCCAGCACCACAATCGCAAGAACGATGGCCGACTCGATGAAGACGAAGGATTCCGGGCTGATGAAGCCCTGGCGCGAGGCGAAGAAGCTGCCGGCAAAGCCCGCGAAGCAGGCGCCTATGGTGAAGGCGGTCAGCTTGATGATGGTGGGGTTGAGCCCCAGGGACTTGCAGGCGATCTCGTCTTCCCGCAGCGCCTCCCAGGCACGGCCGAGCGGCATGCGCAGCAGGCGGTTGATGACGAACAGGGTCGCCACTACCAGCACCAGGGCCATCAGGTAGAGGAAGATCACCTTGTGGTTGGCGTTGTAGGCGATGCCGAAGAAGTCGTGGAAGGTGCCAAAGCCCCCATCCTTGACGGTGCGGTTGAACTCCAGCCCCCCCAGAGTCGGTTTCGGAATGCCGGAGATCCCGTTCGGACCGCCGGTCAGGGTGGTCATGTTGTTGAGCAGGATGCGGATGATCTCGCCAAAGCCCAGGGTGACGATGGCCAGGTAGTCCCCCCGCAGCCGCAGCACCGGGAACCCGAGCAGGAAGCCGAAGGTGGCCGCCAGCAGACCGGCGATGGGAAGACACTCCCAGAAGCTCAGACCGAAGTAGGTGTTGAGCAGGGCGTAGCTGTAGGCGCCGACCGCATAGAAGCCGACGTAGCCGAGGTCGAGCAGACCGGCGAGGCCCACCACCACGTTCAGTCCCAGCCCCAGCATGATGTAAATCAGGGTGAGGGTGGCCAGATCGATGGCGCCGCGAGAGGCCATGAAGGGCCAGCTCACCGCAAACAGCAGCACCAGCACGGCGGTGAGGTTATAGAGCTTGGGGGCCTCTTCGGGGCTTGGCAGCACCAGCTTGGTGAAGCCGACGGAGAAGCCGCTGATGGAGGCCTGGAACAGCCGGCTTATCTGGCCGCGCAGCATCTGGAACCAGAAGACGATGGTGGCGCCCCCCAGCAGCCAGGCCAGCGATACATCGAGGCGGCTCACCACCAGCAGGCGGGAGCCATCGGTCTCCAGCTTGAAGCCGAGCAGCCAGAAGGAGAGCACCAGCAGCACCAGGCTGGCGATGCAGGCATGGATAAATTGACGTTTCATCAGACTTTCTCCACTTCCGGACGGCCGAGAATGCCAGTGATGGTCATGAACAGCAGCACGAGGGCATGCATAGATTGGTTTTTCATACCTTCTCGACCTCCGGACGACCCAGGATGCCGGTGGGCATGAAGAGCAACACGAAGATGAGCAGGGCAAAGGCCATCACATCCTTGTACTCGGTGCTGAGATAGCCCGCGGTGAGCGCTTCCACCACGCCGAGCAGCAGGCCGCCCAGTACGGCGCCGGGAATGCTGCCGATGCCGCCCAATACCGCGGCGGTGAAGGCCTTCAAGCCCGCCATGAAGCCGAGATAGGGGTTGATGACACCGTAGTACATGCCGAGCAGCACCCCCGCGACGGCGGCCAGGGCGGCCCCCAGCACGAAGGTGATGGAGATGACCACGTGGGTGTCTATCCCTAGCAGGTTGGCCATCTTGATGTCTTCGGAACAGGCACGGCAGGCACGCCCCATGCGGGAGCGGCCGATGAACTGGGTCAACGCCAGCATGGTGACGAAGGTCACCACGAAGATGATGAGCTGCATGTAGGAGAGGCTGGCCTGGAAGCCATCCTCGCCGCCGAGGGTCCAGCCCCCGGAGATCAGAGTGGGCATGGCGATGTCACGCGAGCCCTGGGCCATCCGCATCATGTTCTGCAGGAAGATCGACATGCCGATGGCGGAGATGAGGGGGATCAGGCGGTTGCCGCCCCGCAGTGGACGATAGGCCACCCGTTCTATGGACCAGCCATAGCTGCCGGTGATGATGATGCTGACCAGGAAGGCGCCCCCCAGCAGCAGCACGGTGCTGTCGATGCCCATCATCATGAGCCCGGCCATCACCATGAAGGCGACATAGGAGCCGATCATGTAGACCTCGCCGTGGGCGAAGTTGATCATGCCGATGATGCCGTAGACCATGGTGTAGCCGATGGCGATCAACGCATAGGTGCTGCCTATGGTCAATCCGTTCAGCAACTGCTGAACCAGATAAAGAAGGTGTTCGGACATACCGCGTTCCCTGTGTACTTGCCCGCAAAGAAAGGAGGGGTGACTCACGTCACCCCGACCGGCAGATTATTTGAGTTGAGTGGAGGTACCGTCGGCGTGCCACTGGAACACACCGAATTCGAAGCCTTTCAGGTCACCGTTCGGCGCCCAGGTCAGGGGGCCCATCACGGTGTCGATCGGTGCGGCCTTGATGGCGGCAGCGACGGCAGCCGGATCATCCTCGCCCGCCTTGGCGATACCGGCCGCCAGGGCCTGCATGGCGGCGTAGGTGGTCCAGACGAACGGACCGGAGGAGTCCTGACCCTTGGCCTTGAACGCTTCTACGATGGGGGCGTTGGCCGGCACCAGGTCATATTTGTTCGGCAGGGTCACCAGCAGGCCTTCGGAAGCCGGGCCGCCGATGGCGGAGATGTCCTTGTTGCCCACGCCTTCCGGACCCATGAACTTGGCCTTCAGACCCTTCTCGCCAGCCTGGCGCAGGATCAGACCCAGCTCGGGGTGGTAGCCGCCGTAGTAGACGAAGTCGACGTTCTCTTTTTGCAGCTTGGCGATCAGGGCGGAGAAGTCCTTGTCGCCGGCGGTGATGCCCTCATAGGCAACGACCTTGACGCCGGCCTTGTCCAGCGCGGCTTTCACGCTGGAGGCGATGCCTTCACCGTACTGTTTCTTGTCGTGGATGACGGCCACGCGCTGGGGTTTGACCTGCTCGATGATGTACTTGGCGGCGGTCGGGCCCTGGTCGCTGTCCAGACCGATGGTACGCAGGGTCAGCTGGTAACCGCGCTCGGTGATCTTGGGATTGGTGGAGGCGGGGGTGACCATCAGGACCCCTTCATCTTCATAGATGTCGGAGGCGGGCAGGGTGTTGTCGGAGCAGAGGTGGCCGACCACGAACTTGACGCCGTCGTTGATCACCTTGTTGGCGATGGCCACGGCCTGCTTGGGATCGCAGGCATCGTCATAGATGACGGCTTCGATCTGCTTGCCCTTGATGCCGCCCGCCTTGTTGATCTGCTCGACCGCCATCTTGCCGCCGGTGAACTGCATGTCACCGTACTGGGCGACCGGGCCGGTCAGGGGGCCGGCGATGCCGATCTTGATGGTATCGGCCGCATTGGCCATGGAAACTGATCCAAACAGAGCCAAAGAAACCGCTGCTCTGACTGCCATTTTGCTGAAGTTATGCATTGATTCGTCCCTTAATCAGTGAATTGTTTCATTTTATGCACGTCATTCCGAGCCTGTGTCCCGCCAGCCCGGCGATAGATAAGGTTCTATCATTCCTCGCCGGGCAATAACAAGATGTTAAAGATACTAACCGGAGCAGGTGTGAGAGGGGTTTTGTGAAACTAACACGCAGTTTATTGCTGTTTACTGGAGTTTAATGTCGCCAAGGTGGTGCAACATACAGATAACAAATTGTCATGGTGACAATTTCCAGAGTAAAAAACTGACGATATTTCATTCTGCGTCCGCTCTCATTTTGACCAAAATCCGTTTGCGCAAAAAGAAATGACCGCATAGATTAGCCAGCATTGATAATTCACTGGCAGCGCCCGTTAAAACCAAGCCTTTATTCGGGAAATCTGCTACTGTTCCGCCTTTGTTATTCAGGAGACAGAGATGGCAACTATCAAGGATGTCGCCTCGCGCGCAGGCGTATCCATCTCCACCGTCTCACATGTACTCAATCACACCCGTCGGGTCAGCGAAGACGCAACCCAGAAAGTGCTTGAGGCGGTGGCAGAGCTGAACTACGCGCCCAACTCGGTGGCGCGCAGTCTCAAGATCAATTCGACCAAGACCATTGGCATGCTGGTGACCACCAGTGCCAACCCCTTCTTCGCGGAAGTGGTACAGGGGGTGGAAGCCTACTGCTTCGAGCAGGGTTACAGCCTGATCCTGTGCAACACCGAGAACCAGCCGCCCCGCCAGCAGCACTATCTGCGCATGCTGATGGAGAAGCGGGTCGACGGTCTGCTGGTGCTGGGGACCGATATCGACACCCAGTTCAGGGACATGCTGCGTATCCACAAAAACGTGCCGCAAGTGGTGCTGGACTGGGGCAACGAGTGCGATTTCGCCAACGTGATAAACGACAACGCCCGCATCGGCGCGCGTCTGGCGGTGCGCCATCTGCTGGAGCAGGGCCACACCAACATCGTCTGCATCACCGGCCATCTCGCCAAGCCGACCACCCAGCAACGGCTGGACGGGGTGCGCGATGCCCTGGCTGAACAGGGGATGACCCTGAAAGAAGAGCAGATCTTCGAAGGGGACTACGAGAGCCAGAGCGGCTTCGATGCCATGCAGCGCATCCTGGCCCTCACCCCTCGCCCGACCGCGGTCTTTGCCTTCGACGATCCCATGGCCATCGGTGCCATCTGCGCCGCCTGGGAGGCCGGGGTCAAGGTGCCGGACGATATCTCCATGATCGGCTATGACGACGTGGAGATGGCGCGCTTCTCCAGCCCGCCGCTCACCACCATCCGCCACCCCAAGGCCGAGCTCGGCCTGCTGGCGGTGCAGCAACTGGTGAGCCGGATCCGCAACAAGGAGCTGGAAGTGGAGTCCATGACGGTGCAGCCCGAGCTCATCGTCCGCCGCTCGGTCAAGTCCCTGCGCTGACGGCGCCACGGGTGCCATGAACAAGAAACCCCCTCGCCAGCGAGGGGGTTTCTGTTTTTGGGCCCCTCTCGTATCTGGGGGCGTCAGGCCTTGAGACCGAGCCGCCTGGCGAGGCGGTGCAGGTTGCCGCCGTCCAGATCCAGCGCCCGGGCGCTGGCGGCCCAGTTGCCGTCATGGGCGGTCAGGGTCTGCTCGATGAGCTGGCGCTGGAACAGATCGGTGGCGGCGCGAAGGCCCAGGCCGGCAATGGCCGGGGAGGCGGGCTGGCTGACGGTGTCGGCTGGAAGGGATGAGCCCGTCGGTCCCAGGTTGAAGTGATGGGGTTTCAGGGTCGGCGAGGGGCTGCCCTGTTCGGCCCTGGCCAGCACGGCGGCGCGGTGGATGGCGTGCTCCAGCTCCCGCACGTTGCCGGGCCAGTCGTGGCGCTCGAGCAGTTGCAGCGCTTGTGGCTGGATACGCAGCTGCTCCAGCCCCAGGCCGAGCCGGCAGCGTTCGCAAAAATAACCGGCCAGCAGGGGAATGTCGCCTGGGCGTTCCCGCAGTGCCGGGGCGTGGATCGGGAACACGCTCAGCCGGTGGTAGAGGTCGGCCCGAAACTGCCCCTCGACCACCGCCTGTTTCAGATCCCGGTTGGTGGCCGCCAGGATGCGCACATTCACCTTGAGCGGAGTGTCGTCACCGATCCGCTGCAGATCGCCGTATTGCAGCACCCGCAGCAGCTTGGCCTGCAGCGCCAGGGAGAGCTCCCCTATCTCGTCGAGAAACAGAGTGCCCTTGTCCGCGAGCTCGAACTTGCCCGCCCGATTGTGGATGGCGCCGGTGAAGGCCCCCTTCACGTGGCCGAACAGCTCGCTCTCGGCCACGGATTCGGGCAGGGCGGCGCAGTTGAGGTAGACCAGGGGGGCATGGGCGCGGGGCGAGCCGCCATGCACCGCCTTGGCGATCAGCTCCTTGCCCACACCGGTCTCCCCCAAAATCAGCACGTTCAGCTCGGAGCTTGCCACCACGTCTATCTCGTGGCGCAACCGGGCCATGGCGGGGGTGTGCCCTATCATCTCCGGCTGCTCAGGGCCGGGCCGGGTGCCGGGGACCAGGGGCTCGCTGCTCTGGCGGGCGAGCCGCTCCAGCAGCAGGGCGTTGTCGAGGGCGGCGGCGGCCAGGGCCCCCACCAGCCGCAGCTCCTCGTCGCTGATGCCGTCGAACTGGGTCGGGTTCATGCCGTCTATGGTCAGGGCGCCGATCAGCGCCTGATCCGAGAAGAGCGGCAGGCCGACGCAGGCGTGTACCTTGAAGTCGTCGTGATCCGGCAGCAGGCCGTCATAGGGGTCGGGCAGGGCGCTGTCGGCAGGGAAGCGCACCACATCCCCGGCGCGGGCGATGGCCTCGAGGCGTGGGTGATCCTTGAGGGCGAAGCGGCGACCCAGCACGTCCTGCATCAGGCCGTCGATGGCCAGCGGAATGAACTGGCCCCCCTCGTAGCGCAGCAGGGCCGAGGCATCGGAGTTCAGCAGGCTGCGCACGCTCTGGATCAGGCGGTGGAAGCGGTCCTGATGAGAGATGCCGAGTTGCAGGTCGAGGGCGATGCGCGCCAGGCTGTCGGTCGAGATCACGATAATTGTCCAAATGACAGTATGTTTGTGATTTTGACTATAAAGGTGTGGTGTCTTAATGACAACGAGTGATATGCGAAGCCATTAAAAACAATGGGTTACAATTTGGCACGTCCGCTGCAATAGCTGGTTCAGTTGAACATCCACTATTGCATTCGAGGAACTGCCTGATGAGCATTCACGTCAAGAACAACATCCACTGGGTCGGCCAACGGGACTGGGAGGTACGCGACTTCCACGGCACCGAGTACAAGACCCACAAGGGCACCAGCTACAACAGCTACCTCATCCGCGAAGGGAAAAACGTGCTGATCGACACCGTCGATCACAAGTTCAGCCGGGAGTTCGTGCAGAACCTGGCGGCCGAGATCGATCTCGCCGCNCCATCGACTATGTGGTGATCAACCACGCCGAGGAGGATCACGCCGGCGCCCTGACCGAGCTGATGGCCCGCATTCCCGGCACCCCCATCTACTGCACCCACAACGCCATCGACTCCATCACCGGCCATCATCACCACCCGGAGTGGAACTTCCACCCGGTCAAGACCGGTGACAGCCTGGACATCGGCAACGGCAAGCAGCTGGTATTTATCGAGACCCCCATGCTGCACTGGCCCGACAGCATGATGACTTACATGACAGAAGATGCAGTGCTGTTCTCCAACGACGCCTTCGGCCAGCACTACTGCGACGAGCACCTGTTCAACGACGAGGTGGATCAGACCGAGCTGATGGAGCAGTGCCAGCGCTACTACGCCAACATCCTCACCCCCTTCAGCCCGCTGGTGACCGCCAAGATCAAGGAGGTGCTGGGCTTCAACCTGCCGGTGAGCATGGTGGCCACCTCCCACGGCATCGTCTGGCGCGAGGACCCCACCCAGATCATCCTGAAATACCTGGAGTGGGCCGACCACTATCAGGAAGACCGCATCACCTTGTTCTACGACTCCATGTCCAACAACACCCGCATGATGGCCGACGCCATCGCCCAGGGCATCCACGAGGTGGACCCCGGCGTGGCGGTGAAGATCTACAACGTGGCCCGCCACGACAAGAACGAGATCCTGACCCAGGTGTTCCGCTCCAAGGGGATACTGGTGGGCTCCTCCACCATGAACAACGTCATGATGCCCAAGGTGGCGGGCATGCTCGAAGAGATCACCGGCCTGCGTTTTCGCAACAAGCGTGCCTCGGCCTTCGGCAGCTACGGCTGGACCGGCGGTGCGGTGGACCGGATCCAGACCCGATTGATGGATGCAGGTTTCGACATCAGCCTCTCACTCAAGGGCAAGTGGCGCCCGGATGGCTCGGCGCTGGCCGAATGCCGCGAGCATGGCCGCCAGCTCGCCCGTCAGTGGGCGTTACACCCGCTGGACGCACCCCGCCCGATCACCACAACCCAGGCAACCGTGACGCCAGTATCCGTGCCAGCCAAGACCCCGCAAGCCACTCCGGCTGCCGCCGAATGGGATGACGACCAGGCCATGCTCTGCACCGTCTGCCAGTGGGTTTACGACCCGGCCCAGGGCGAGCCGGATCAGCTGGTGGCGCCGGGCACCCCCTGGGCCAAGGTGCCGGAGAGCTTCCTCTGCCCGGGTTGCGGCATCGGCAAGGAGGTATTCGAACCCTGCGCCGTGGAGGCCTGTGTATGAGCACAACAACGCAGAGTGACGCCGGCATCAGCCGGGAGATAGTGGTGATCGGCAGCGGCTTCGCCGCCCAGCAGCTGGTCAAGAGCCTGCGCAAGCTGGACTGGGATCAGCCCATCCGCCTCATCACCGCCGACAGCGGTGACGAGTACAACAAGCCCGACTTGAGCCACGTGGTGAGTCGGGGCTGCCCTGCCGCAGCCATGACCCGTCAGAGCGGCAGCGATTTTGCCGAGCAGCAGCGCATTGCGCTGCTGCCCCACAGCCCGGTGCTCGGCATCGATCCAGCCCGGCGGTTGGTGCTGACCGAGCAGGGGGAATTCCCCTATGGCCAGCTGGTGCTGGCCACCGGTGCCAGTGCGGCGCGCCCCGATCTGCCGGGCAGCGAGCATCTGGTCACCCTCAACAGCCAGCAGGAGTATGCCGCCGCCGAGGGGGCAATCCAGCAGGCCCGCCGCATCCTGGTGCTGGGGGCCGGCCTCATCGGCTGCGAACTGGCGATGGACATGGCGAGCGATGGCCGAGAGGTCACCCTGCTGGACCTGGCCGACAGCCCCTTAAGCGCCCTGCTGCCCGCCACTCTGACCCAGCCGCTGCAACAGGCGCTGCGCAGCCAGGGGGTCAGCCTGCAGTTCGGGACAGGTCTCGCCAGGATAGACGGTCAGCCGGGGGATGGCTGGCGCGTCACCCTGAGTGACGGGCGCGTCAGCGAGCAGGATCTGGTGATCGCCGCGATCGGCCTGCGGCCGAATCTGGCCCTGGCCCGGGGGGCCGGGCTGGCAGTGGAGCGCGGCATCCTGGTCGACGATCGGCTGCAGACCAGCGATCCCCACATCTTCGCCCTGGGGGATTGCGTGCAGTGGCAAGGTCAGCTGCTCCCCTTCCTGCAACCCATAGTGCTGGGGGCCAATGCGCTGGCGCGCACCCTGCTCGGCACGCCGACCCTGCTGGCCCTGCCGCCCATGCTGGTGAAGGTGAAGACGCCGCGCTACCCGCTGCAACTGGCCGGCCGCACCCGGGGCGAGGAGCTCGCCTGGCAGTGCCGCTGGAACAGCCACGGCATGGTGGCCGAGGCGCACGGCGAAGATGGCAAGCTGTGCGGCTTCGTGGTGGGGGGCGACCAGATGAGCGCCGCCTTCCCGCTGCTGCGTCAGCTGCCCCGTTGAACCATTGATAACCGAAGGCCGGGCTGACCCGGCCACTCGAGGAGAATTGATATGGCCATGCAACTGATACCGTCTCACTGGGTGGTACGCCGTTCCACCCCCTTTTTCACCCGCCAGAACGTACCCCAGGCCCTGCTCACCCACCACAACACCGCGGCCGGGGTGTTCGGCCAGCTCTGCGTGATGGAGGGCACCGTCACCTATCACGGCTTTGCCGACGAACAGGCCGAGGAGCCCGAGGTGAGCCTGGTGATCCGGGCCGGGGAGTTTGCCACCAGCCCGCCCCAGTACTGGCACAGGGTGGAGCTGTCGGAGGATGCCCGCTTCAACATCCACTTCTGGGCCGAGCAGGCCGAATCCGACCAGCCGCTGTTCCACAGCCGCAAATAACGGGGTTTAAGGCTGAGGGGGCGGAGCGGGCAAATGCCCCCTCTGCCCATGCAGATCAAAATCATCAACTCAGATGTTGGTTATCCTGCCCCCTCGATTCGGATGAGCACAGTGAGGGAAACATGAGCCTGTTGGAAGCCCTGACCATGACCTCGGGTCTGGTCTATCTGGTTCTGTTGTTGTGGCAGGGCCGCAGCGGTTGGGGTTGGACGCTCTCTCTGCTGTTGGCCGCCGCGCTCTGGCTGCTGGTGGCGGATTCGGTACTCTGGCTCGCACTGGGGCTGGTGGCCACGACCCTGGCGCTCTGGCTGCGCTATCGCCCCCTGCTCATGCTGGCCCACATAGACAGTCAACGTCTCAGAACGGCCACCAGGCAGCTATTGCTGCTGTGTTGGGTGTTGGTGGCGGTTCAATATGTTGTTCATATCGGACAGTTGGGGCTGGGGATGACCCCCTGGCTGGTGCGCCCCGACGTGGTGGACGGTTTCCTGCCCATCGCAGGTGGTCTCGGGCTGCGGGCCTGGCTCGGGCAGGGGCTGACGGACCCTCACCACCCGGCGGCCACCGTCACCGTGCTGGTGCTCTCCCTGTCGGCCCTGCTGCTGGGTCGGGCATTTTGTGCCTGGTTCTGCCCGCTCGGGCTGGTGGGGGAGTGGCTGCACGGCCTGCGCTCGCGCCTGTTGCCGGGGGAGTGGACCCCGCCGCGCTGGCTCGATGCCGTGTTGCGCGGCCAGAAGTTTCTGGTGCTCGGCTTTCTGCTCTTCATCATATTGCTGGCGGTACCCGCCGCCGCCCTGCCCGGCTACCTCGCCAGCCCCTACCATCAGGCGGCGGACATGAAGATGGGGGCCTTCTTCTTCAACCTGACCCTGATCTCGGGCCTGTGCCTTGGCTGGGTGCTGCTGCTCACCGCCACCTTCCGGCAAGGGTTCTGTCGCTATCTCTGCCCCTATGGCGCCTGGATGGCCCTGCTCGGCCTGCTGACCCCGCTGCGCATTCGCCGTGACCCGGACCGCTGCCTGCGAAGCCTGGGCCACGACTGCGACAAGTGCAGCCGGGCCTGCCCGTCTCGCATCCAGGTACACCAGCTCATCGCGGTGCGCAGTCTCGAGTGCACCAGCTGCCAGAGCTGCGTGGCCGCCTGCCCCAAGCGGGCCGATGCCCTGCATCTTGGCACACAAGGGCAGCGACTCGCCCCCCGCCAACTGCTGGGGCTGCTCTGTCTGTTGCTGCTGGTGTTGCCGCTGCTCGCTTACGGCTTGCTGGATCTCTGGGTCAGCCAGACACCGATCCCTTACCGCTACGAGCTGTTGCAGCGGCTGCCCTGGTTGAGCCACTGAGGGGGAAAGGGCAAAAGGTGGATGATGGGGGGATCTTTCGGATTGGCGATAATAAGCTGTATAAAAATCCCCCGCCAAATTGTTAGCGCCATCCCACTTTGCTCATATTGCAATTGATCATATAGCGCTCCCCACCATAATGGGTGCTGTTATTTGGCGTTGTTAATATCAATTGGATGAGCAACAACATAAATATCAAGGTCAGCTATCCCAAGTGGTTTACCCTGGACCATAAGATCGCGTTCTTCTTCCCGCTGTAATTCCCCGCGGCGGCGCGGCATGCCTGCCATGCCACGAGCCCGCCTCCATTCCTGAACTGAAATAGCTGCACCTGTCTTCGCCTGTTTATTCTGGCGAGGCGATGTCGTGCATCCATTTCCCAATATTTCCCACCTGCCGGACATTCTATTTTCGGCGGGGGAAGAGACTCATTTTGAATATTTAAATCTGGGGTGTTTATAAATAGCTGTTCCGAATAGTAGATCACCGGAGGAAGGGAACTCAGTCCAGTTTGTGCGATCTGATTAGTCGCTAAACAAAACAAGCCACACCCA
>NZ_JBFOCN010000017.1:0-29474 GCF_040907815.1 Aeromonas sp. s6 | reverse complement strand
CCCTTGGGTTAATCACATCGAACGGCTGTGGCACAAGTTACATGAAACCATCACGCGCAATCATCAATGCAGAGGAATGGCCAGCCTGCTGGCCCGAGTGAAACACTTCATGGATACCGTGTCTCCTTTCCCGGGGAATGGCTATGGTACAGCGAAGGTGTAGCACTATTGGGATCAGTTATTTAGGTGAGTGACCGGCATTTGGATTGGTCTGGTGACAGATATATTGGTAATTATCTGATCTGACTTTAAATTTAATTCAGGAAATAAGTCATGGGGGAAATCATCATGAAGCTTGTTTCACGGTTTCTGCTGATATTGGTGGCCACGCCGGCGCTGGCGGGGCAGGTCATCGTCAATCAGGGATTGTCCAGCGCGGATACCTTCGCCCTGCGGGATCAGCTGGCCCGGGAGCATGAATGGCAGGAGTGGCTGCGCTTCCAGCAGGCCATCAAGTGGCTGGAGGTGCTGCCGGTCAACTGCGATCTGGTGGGAGGTGCCGGTCAGGAATATCGCTGCGGTGATGACTATTACCGCCCCTATCGGCAAAACGGGCGCGACCTCTATATCCAGGGGGATCCCCCCGGAGCGTCCCCGCAACGACCAATAAAAAAGGCGCCATAAGGCGCCTTTTTTGCGAGGAGTACGCTTATTTTGCAGCGTAACGCTCGGCAGAGGTCTTGATTTCGGCTTCGGCAGCGGCCTTGTCGCCCCAACCTTCCACCTTGACCCACTTGCCCGCTTCCAGCTCTTTGTAGCGCTCGAAGAAGTGCTGGATCTGGGCTTTCAGCAGCTCGGGCAGATCGTTCACATCCTGGATGTGATCGTACTGCTTGGTCAGCTTGGAGTGGGGAACGGCCACGATCTTGGCGTCTTCGCCTGATTCGTCGGTCATCTTCAGCACGCCGACCGGGCGGCAGCGGATGACGGAGCCGGCCAGCAGCGGGTAGGGAGTCGGAACCAGCACGTCGACCGGATCCCCGTCCAGGGACAGGGTGGCGTTCACGTAACCGTAGTTGCACGGGTAGAACATCGGGGTGGACATGAAACGGTCAACGAAGATGGCGCCGCTGTCCTTGTCGACTTCGTATTTGATCGGGTCGGCGTTCTGCGGGATTTCGATGATGACGTAGATGTCGTCAGGCAGGCTCTTGCCGGCCGGTACCAGGTTCAGGCTCATGACGTTTCCTTTGAGTGTTGGAGTCAAGTTTGCAGGCCGACATTATAGCGATGTCCCGTCAAATGACCATATTTCAAGGGCCGGGTGGCGTGCTGGAGGGTGGCTTTTACCCGCGCTTGCCCGATTTCTGTCGTCTGCGGGCGCGGATGCCTTCGCTCCCCATGGGCGCGGCTTGTGCCACCGGGTCAACAGACCCTAGAATGCGCACTCCCTTTACTGGAAAAGGCAGCGGTATGCACATTCACATTCTCGGGATCTGCGGCACCTTCATGGGTGGTCTGGCGGTGTTGGCAAAACAGCTTGGCTATCGGGTGACCGGCTCCGACGCCAACGTCTATCCCCCCATGAGCACCCAGCTCGAGCAACAGGGCATCGAATTGACCGAAGGCTACGACCCCTCCCAGCTCGATCCGGCGCCTGATCTGGTGGTGATCGGCAATGCCATGAGCCGTGGCAACCCCTGTGTGGAATATGTGCTGGACCGCAATCTGCCCTATATCTCCGGCCCCCAGTGGCTGCTGGAGCACGTGCTGAAAGATCGCTGGGTGCTGGCCGTCGCGGGCACCCATGGCAAGACCACCACCGCCAGCATGTTGGCCTGGGTGCTGGAGTATGCCAAGCTGGAACCCGGTTTCCTCATCGGCGGCGTGCCGGGCAACTTCCCGGTTTCCGCCCGTCTCGGCTCGGCTCCCTTCTTTGTGATTGAAGCGGACGAATATGACTGCGCCTTCTTCGACAAGCGATCCAAGTTTGTCCACTACCACCCGCGCACGCTGGTGATGAACAACCTGGAGTTCGACCACGCGGACATCTTCCCGGATCTCGCCGCCATCCAGCGCCAGTTCCACCACCTGATGCGCACCGTGCCGAGCAACGGCCGGGTGCTCTTCCCCAAAGGCGATGACAACCTTACCGCCGTGCGCGAGATGGGTTGCTGGAGCGAAGTGGAGCTGGTGGGCCAGGACGACGCCAAGTGGAAGGCGGTGAAGCTGGCCGATGACGGCTCCGCCTTCGAGGTGTGGCTGGATGGTGAAAAACAGGGAGAGGTGCACTGGGAGTGCATCGGAGAGCACAACGTCAACAACGGTCTGATGGCCATCGCCGCTGCCCGCCATGCCGGTGTCATGGTGGAGCACGGGATCAACGCCCTCTGCCAGTTCAAGTCCCCCAAGCGGCGCATGGAGCTGAAAGGAGAAGTGGCCGGCATCAGCGTCTATGACGACTTCGCCCACCACCCCACCGCCATCGAGACCACCCTGGGCGGCCTGCGCGCCAAGGTGGGCAAGGCCCGCATCCTGGCGGTGCTGGAGCCCCGCTCCAACACCATGAAGCTCGGGGTTCACAAGGAGGAGCTGGCCGGTTGCTTCGACGGTGCCGACGAGGTGTTCTTCTTCCAGCCCCCTAACATCGGCTGGGAGCTGGGGGAGGTGACGGCCCACATGACCCGGCCTGCCCGGGTATTCGAGGGCCTTGATGCCCTGATTGGCGCCCTGGTGGCCGAGAGCCGCCCAGGGGATCATATTCTGATCATGAGCAACGGCGGGTTCGGCGGCATTCACGACAAGCTGATCGCCCGCCTCAAGGAGCTGCAGAGCGCATCATGAACAAGGCCATCACCCTGGCGCTGACCGGCGCCTCCGGCGCTCCCTATGCCCTGCGCCTGCTGGAATGCCTGGTGCAGGCGGACTATCGGGTCTTCCTGCTCGCCTCCTCGGCGGCCAGGGTTGTGCTCAAGACCGAGCAGCAGCAGGATTGGCCGGGCTCCCCCAGGGAGCTGTCGGCGTACCTCTGTCGCCAATATGGTGCCAAAGAGGGTCAGATCGTCGCCTGCGGCAAGGAGGAGTGGTTCTCGCCGGTGGCTTCCGGCTCGGCGGCCCCCAAACAGATGGTGGTCTGCCCCTGCTCCATGGGTACCGTCTCGGCCATTGCCAACGGCACCTCGGACAACCTGCTGGAGCGTGCGGCGGACGTGGTGATCAAGGAGCGGGGCCAGCTGATTCTGGTGCCCCGGGAGAGCCCCTTCTCGGCGATCCATCTGGAGAACATGCTCAAGCTTGCCCGTCTTGGCGTGACCATCATGCCGGCGGCGCCAGGGTTCTACCATGAACCCAAAAGCATCGAGGATCTGGTGGACTTCATGGTCGCCCGCATCCTCGACCACCTGGGTGTCGAGCATGAGTTGACCAGTCGCTGGGGTTATGCAAACCACTGATACGGCGGGGAGCGGACAAAAAAGCAGCGCCGGGCTGTAAAGCCCGGCGCCGCGTTGTCAACATCTGCACGAGTCAGCTGGCCTGGATGGGGGCCGTCACGTACTTGAACAGGAAATCCGTCACCTCTTCCCGGCTCGGACGCTGCGGCTGATTGATCATCTGCATCATCACATAGCCAAAACCGGTCAGGGAGCGGGCCAGATCCTGCGCCGACAGCACGCTCTGGATCTCGCCGTTGTCGATGGCCCGTTGCAGGTGGGGGGCAATGCGCTCCAGCGCCTTGTCCAGCAGCCGGGTGTAGCGAGGCCACACTTCTTCCCGCACCGAGGAGCTCCACTCCAGCCAGATGCTGGCGTGATCGGGCTTGTCATAGGCGGCGTCAACGAACAGCTTCACGTGGCGGTGAATGCTCTCCCTGGCGGAGCCCTGACCGTTGTAGGCCTGTTCGAGGATCTGCTGTACGAAGGCTTCGATTTCTGTCAGCACTTCGTCGACCAGATCTTCACGAGTATTGAAATAGTTAAAAACGGTCGCAACCGAGACCTTTGCCTGTTCGGCTATCTCGGCATGCCCCGCACGGCCGATGCCGCGACGGGAAAATACCTCGACGGCACACTCCATCAATTGATCACGGCGAGCCTCCGGCGAAAGCCGGGTTCGACGTCTTATTTCTGCGCGTGGTTCCATAGTTTTTTCATCTAATAGTTATTGATTATGGTGTTTATAGTATTGTCACCGATAATGCCCGAAGGCTTGCTAACTCTATCAATTAAAATAAGCCGATAAAAGCATCACGTATGCCTGACGCCCACTGGTTGGAGTGGTAGAATCCTCGGTTTTGACGTTAATGAACGGCCAATAACCCTTTGGTCATTATTGGAGTATGTGATGAAACACATTGTCGAGGTGATGATCCCCGAGGCCGAGGTTGCAGCCCGGATCGCCACGCTGGGTGAAGAGATTACCGCCCGTTACCAGGGCTCCGAGGAAGTGGTCATGATAGGCCTGCTGCGCGGCTCCTGCGTCTTCCTGGCGGATCTCTGCCGTCAGTGCCAGTTGCCCATCACCCTGGACTTTATGACTGCCTCCAGCTATGGCTCCGGTATGCACAGCACCCGTGACGTGCGCATCCTCAAGGATCTGGATGACGACATCAAAGGCAAGGACGTGGTGATCGTGGAGGACATCATCGACACCGGTTACACCCTCAACAAGGTGCGCGAGATCCTCTCCCTGCGCGAGCCGAAATCCCTGGCCATCTGCACCCTGCTGGACAAACCGTCCCGCCGCGAGGTTCAGGTGCCGGTGGACTGGCTTGGCTTCTCCATCCCGGACGAGTTCGTGGTGGGCTGTGGCATTGACTACGCCCAGAAGTACCGTAACCTGCCTTTCATCGGCAAGGTGGTACCGAAAGAGTAAGCCGGGTCCGAAGTAGCAAGGCAGGCTGGCCGGCCCGCCATCGACTGTCTTCAGGCGGCGTCACAGCCGCCTTTTCTGTCTCGAGATGGGCTCATCCATCACAGGGGTTGCAATGAACGCATTGGAAATCAGCGGTCTGAAGAAGACCTATCAGGGGGGCGTCGAAGCCCTCAAGGGCATCGATCTCACCGTCAAACAGGGGGATTTCTTCGCCCTGCTCGGTCCCAACGGGGCGGGCAAATCCACCACCATCGGCGTGATCAGCTCACTGGTCAACAAGAGTGCCGGCAAGGTGAAGGTATTCGGTCATGACATCGATACCGATCTGGAGCTGGCCAAGTCCCAGCTCGGCCTGGTGCCCCAGGAGTTCAACTTCAGCCAGTTCGAGAAGGTGAGCCAGATAGTGACTCATCAGGCCGGTTTCTATGGAGTGCCGCGGGCCGAGGCCAAGGTGCGCGCCGAGAAGTACCTGCGCCAGCTCGATCTGTGGGACAAGCGCGACATGGCCGCCCGCACTCTCTCCGGTGGCATGAAGCGCCGGTTGATGATTGCCCGCGCCCTGATGCATGAGCCCAAGC
Source organism: Aeromonas sp. s6 (assembly GCF_040907815.1). Lineage (NCBI taxonomy): Bacteria > Pseudomonadati > Pseudomonadota > Gammaproteobacteria > Aeromonadales > Aeromonadaceae > Aeromonas > Aeromonas sp. s6. The sequence continues at coordinate 24,084 of NZ_JBFOCN010000017.1, read as the reverse complement.
TGCTGATCCTAGATGAGCCGACCGCCGGGGTGGACATCGAGATCCGCCGCTCCATGTGGAGTTTCCTCAAGGATCTCAACGAGCAGGGGGTGACCATCATCCTGACCACCCACTACCTGGAAGAGGCCGAGATGCTGTGCCGCAACATCGGCATCATCGACAAGGGCCGTCTCATCGAGAACACCAGCATGAAGAGCCTGCTCGGCAAGCTGGGTCGCGAGACCTTCCTGCTGGATCTGGTGCCGGGTTCCACCGTACCGGCCCTGCCCGAGTTCAACGGCCGGATGCAGGATGAGAACACCCTGGAAGTGGAGCTGGAGAAGAGCCAGTCCCTCAACAGCCTGTTCGAGCAGCTCTCCGCCCAGGGGGTGAAGGTGCTCAGCATGCGCAACAAGGCGAACCGGCTGGAAGAGCTGTTCGTCAATCTGGTAGAGGAGGGTCGCAAAGCATGAACCCCATGACCTATTACATCGCCTTCAAGAGCATTCTGGCCAAGGAAGTGAGCCGCTTCACCCGGATCTGGATCCAGACCCTGGTGCCGCCCGCCATCACCATGAGCCTTTACTTCGTCATCTTCGGCAACCTCATAGGCTCGCGCATCGGTGACATGGGGGGCTTCAGCTACATGGAGTTCATCGTGCCCGGCCTCATCATGATGTCGGTCATCACCAACTCCTACTCCAACGTCGCCTCCTCCTTCTACAGCGCCAAGTTCCAGCGCAACGTGGAGGAGCTGCTGGTGGCGCCGGTGCCCAACTACATCATCATCGCGGGGTATGTGGGCGGTGGCGTGGCGCGCGGCCTCTGTGTCGGCCTCATCGTCACCCTGGTGTCGCTGTTCTTCGTGCCGCTGCAGATCCATCACCTGTTCAGCGTCTGCGTGACCGTGCTGCTCACCTCCATCCTCTTCTCCCTGGGGGGGCTCATCAACGCGGTGTTCGCGAAGTCGTTCGATGACATCAGCATCATCCCGACCTTCATCCTGACTCCCCTGACCTATCTGGGGGGCGTCTTCTACTCCATCACCCTGCTGCCGCCGTTCTGGCAGGGGGTTTCCCAGGTGAACCCCATCATCTACATGGTGAACGCGTTCCGCTACGGCTTCCTCGGGATCTCCGACGTGCCCCTCGGCACCGCCTATCTCATCATCATCGGCTTCATCCTGGTGCTCTACGGGATGGCCTGGTGGCTCATCTCCCGCGGCACCGGTCTGCGCCACTGAGGCGCACACCTGCCAGCAAGAAAGGCGCCCTCGGGCGCCTTTTTATTTGCACATGTCGGTCTCAGAGGGCCGGGGCGTCGTAGTCCGCGGGCTCGTCGCTGTAGACGCAGACGTTCCACTTGGCCGCGAGGCCATCATCTGCGAGGCAGTAGCGCTCGAAGAAGGCCTTGATACCGGCGCGCTGGCAGTGGGCCTCGAAGCTCGCCATGTCGCGCCAGATCTCGTTGAAGACGATGGGGAAGCTCTCCCCCTCGGCAAAGGGGCTCTGGATATGGCGGGTGACGATGTACTGCAGGCAGCCATCTTCACGCAGGGTGTCGGGTTCGAGCCCTTGCAGGACGCGGAACAGGGCCTGCTCCTGGCCCGGCTTGGGCTGGAACTGGGCGATGCAGTAAACCTTCTTGGACATCGTGGTCTCCTTGCCGTGTCTCAGCCCCGCAGGGCGACGACCCGGTTGTCGATGAGGCGGGCCTTGCCCAGATAGGCGGCCATCAGGATCACCAGGCGCTGGCTCTCGGCGCTGGCGGATTCCAGGGTGTCGGCATCGACGATGTCGATGGCATCCGTCCTGAATCCCGCGTTGTCGAGGCGTTGGCTGGCCTGGGCAACCAGGGAGGGGAGGTGACTGTTCCCCGTTTCAATCTGCTCGGCAATCCAGTTCATGGTGCGCGCGAGCTCGGGGGCGATGGCCCGTTCGGCAGCGGTCAGATAGCCGTTGCGCGAAGAGAGGGCAAGCCCGTCTTCGGCCCGCACGGTCGGCACGCCCACGATCTCGATGGGCATGGCCATGTCGGCCACCATCTTGCGAATGAGCGCGAGCTGCTGGTAATCCTTCTCGCCAAAGCAGGCCACGTTCGGCTGTACCAGATTGAACAGCTTGGTGACCACGGTGCTGACCCCGCGAAAATGCCCCGGACGCAGCGCCCCTTCCAGCAGGCTGGAGATGCCGGGCACCTCGACGAAGGTCTGGCTGGCGAGCCCCTGGGGATACATGATCTCCGGCGTCGGTGTGAAGACCAGGTCCACACCGGCGGCCTCCAGGGCGGCGCAATCCTGCTCCAGGGTGCGGGGGTAGTTGGCGAGATCCTCGGCCTTGTCGAACTGCAAGGGGTTCACAAAGATGCTGACCACCACCTTGTCGCCATGGCGGCGGGCCTCCTCGACCAGGGTGAGATGACCCTGATGCAGATTGCCCATGGTGGGCACGAATGCGATGGCGCGGCCTTCGCGATGCCATTGACCGATCTGCTCGCGCAGCGCGGCGGGATTGTTCACAACCAACATCGTCAGTTCACCTTCAGATGAATCAATAAAAGAGGGGGCCGTCAGGGGGGAGGGCGAGACGGGGGCACAGGCCCCCGCGCTCATGACGACAGAAAGTCAGTTGAAGCAGTGCTCGGGGCCGGGGAAGGTCCCCTCGCTCACCTGCTGCACGTAGAGACGAATGGCGGCACGCATGTCACCGGTCTCGGCCAGGAAGTTCTTGGTGAACTTGGGCACATAACCCGAGGTGATGCCGAAGGCATCGTGCATCACCAGGATCTGGCCGTCGGTGGCAGGGCCGGCACCGATGCCGATCACCGGAATGCGCAGCGCCTTGGTGATGCGCTCTGCCAGAGAGACGGGCACGCACTCGAGCACCAGCAACTGGATGCCGGCCGCTTGCAGCTCCAGTGCCTGGCGGTAGATCTCCTGGGCGTGGAATTCGTCGCGCCCCTGCACCTTGAAGCCGCCAAACACGTGGACGGATTGCGGGGTCAGGCCGAGATGGCCGCACACCGGCACCCCATTGCGGGTCAGGTGGCGGATGGAGTCGCACAGCCAGTCCCCCCCTTCCATCTTCACCATGCGGGCACCGGCCGCCATCAGGCGCGCCGCGTTCTGGTAGGTCTGCTCCGGGGTGGCGTAGCTCATGAACGGCATGTCGGTCACCACCAGGGCATTGGTGGTACCGCGCACCACGCAGCGGGTGTGATAGACCATCTCGTCCATGCTGACCGCCAGGGTGTCGTCTCCGCCCTGCAATACCATGCCGAGGGAGTCGCCGATGAGCAGCACCTGGGCGCCCTCGTCGTCGAACAGCTTGGCGAAGGTGGCGTCATAGGCGGTGATGGCGGTGATTTTCTGTCCGTCCTGCTTCATCTTCTGCAGGTGGGTAATGGTGATCTTGCTCATTACGTTGTTCCTACTCTTCTCTACTCGCCTGCTGCACCGGCCAGGATCGCGAGTCCATTGCGCGGGCAGCGGGCAACCAGTTCGGTGAGCGGGGTGCCGCAGGGCAGCACCAGGGAGGGGGCTATCTCGGCAAGGGGCAGCAGGACGAACTCCCGCTCCTTCATGCCATAGTGAGGCACCGTCAGGCGCTCATGTCGGATGACCTCGTCACCGTACAGCAGCAGATCGAGATCCAGGGTCCGGGGGCCCCAGCGCTCATCCTTGCGCACTCGCCCCTGTGCCTGCTCGATGCGCTGCAGCTCGTCCAGCAGCGCCAGAGGGCTGAGGCGAGTGGCAAGGCGCGCCACGGCATTGACGTAGTCCGGCTGATCCGCAGGGCCCATGGGGCGGCTGCCGTAAAGGTGGGAGGTCTGCAGCAGCTCTGACTCGGGCAGGGTCGCCAGCGCGGCGATGGCGCGACGAGCCTGGCCGAGGGGGTCGGCCAGGTTGGAGCCGATGGCGACGAAGACCTCGATCATCGGCGGATCCTTACTCCGCCGACTTCGGCTTGCGGCGACGGGGGCGACGGCGGTTGCGGCCATTGCCGCTGCGCTTCTCGCCATCACCGCTGCGGGAGTCGGCGCGCTCGCCGCTCGCCGGGCGGCGGGTCGCCTCCCGTTGCAGTTGCGGGCGCACATCCGGGTTGGAGGCCACATAGCGCTCCCACCAGCTCGCCAGCTCGCCGAGGCCGCGCTCGACCCGGTTGCGCAGCAACAGGAAGTCGAAGGCCGCACGGAATTTCGGGTGCTCCATGGCGCGCTCGGGGTGCTTGCCCTGGCGGCGGGTCAGGCGCTGCTGCAGGGCCCAGATGTCGCGCACGTCCGTGGTGAAGCGGCGCGGCACGGCGATGATCCGCACCTGGTTGTCCAGCACCTCGTTGATGGCCAGCATGAAGGCATCGTACCAGGGCAGACCGCTCTCGTTTTCCAGCACCCGGCCGCGGGCCTCGACGGCGCCCCACAGCAGGGTGGCGTAGAGGAAGGCGGGGGTGACGCGCTTCTCTTCACGGACCCGGGTATCGGTGTCCATCAGCGCCTGCTCGATGAACTGCTCGTAGGGCGAGTTGCCGTGGGGCGTGAACAGGGCGGCTACCTGGGGGAACAGCGGCTGGAACAGCCCGTATTCCCGCAGCAGCTTGTAGGTGGCCAGACCGTCCCCCGCCAGGAACAGCTTGAGGGTCTCCTCGAACAGGCGGGCGGCCGGGATGTCCTGCAGCAGCGGGGCGAGCTCCCGGATGGGCGCGGCGGTGCGCGGGCTGATGGTCATGTCGAGCTTGGCGGCGAAGCGCACGGCACGCAGCATCCGCACCGGATCTTCCCGGTAGCGGGTCTCGGGGTCACCGATGAGCTCCAGCCTGCGCGCGGCCAGATCTTCCAGCCCGCCCTCGAAATCGTGCAGGGTGAAATCCTTGGCGCTGTAGTAGAGGGCGTTGACGGTAAAGTCGCGACGCTCGGCATCCTCTTCGATGGTGCCGTAGACGTTGTCCCGCAGCAGCATGCCTTCATCGGACTGGGCCGACACATGCTTGCTGGTATTGACCTGATGGTGGTGACCCCGGAAGGTGGCCACTTCGATCACGTCACGACCAAAGACGATGTGGGCCAGGCGGAAACGGCGGCCAATCAGGCGGCAGTTGCTGAACAGCGCCTTGATCTGCTCCGGCGTCGCGTCGGTGGCGATGTCGAAATCCTTGGGGGTCTTCCCGAGCAGCAGGTCACGGACGCCGCCGCCGACCAGGTAGGCCTCATAGCCCCCCTTGTTCAGGCGATAGAGCACCTTGAGGGCATTCTCGCTGATCTCTTTGCGCGAAATCGGGTGCTGGTCACGGCTCAAGGTACGGCGCTGTCCGGCGACACGGGCCGGAATGGGGGACTCCACCGACTGCTCGCCGTCTTCCTTGCCGAGCACTTTGCGGCAAAAGTTTGCGATCTGGGAAAAAATGGTACACCTCGTTATGACTTCAAATTGACGGGAGGCCAAAAAAATAGCGGCCTATCATAGCTCAGCCCCAACCAAATGAGAAACGGTGTGGCCTGCTTCCCCTTGATTGGTCCTTTTGGGGCAAGAAATGCAGCCGGGGCTAGCTTTGCCCTTGCGGGATCTTCTGCTGGCGGGGTACCCGGGCCAGCTGCCAGTGGGCGATGCCCCAGCCGATGATCTCGTCGATCCGGCTCGCCATCAGCTCGGGCGGCGGGCACTGACCGAGAAAGTGCAGCGCCTGCCACAGGGCCGGTCGTACCTCGTCCTGCGACAGCGCCGGCGCATGGTTCTGCTTGGAGAGCTTGTTGCCATCCGCTTGCACCGCCAGCGGCAAGTGCACCCAGGCGGGCACCTCTGCCCCCAGGGTCTGGTAGAGGGCAATCTGGCGCACAGTGGGCTCCAGCAGATCGGCGCCGCGGACGATCTCGGTGATGCCGCTGTCCATGTCATCCACCACCACCGCCAGGTTGTAGGCGTAGAGCCCGTCCCGGCGGCGCACGATGAAGTCCTCCTCCGCCAGCGCCGCGGGGACGGTGATCTCTCCCTGCAGCGCATCCTCGAACCGATAGACCGGGTGGTGCTGGCGCAAACGGGCGGCACACCCCTCGGCGGTCAGCCCCAGGGTGCGGCAATGACCGTTGTAGAACCCCCCTGCGGCCATGATTTCGCGTCGGGTACAGCGACACCAGTAGAGATCCCCGGCCCGATAGAGCTGATCGATGATCTCGTCATAGCGGCCATGGCGCGCGCTCTGGAACATCACCTCCCCATCCCAGCCAAGACCGTGTGCCTCCAGGGTGGTGAGGATAAGGTCAGCCGCTCCCGGCATCTCCCGCGGGGGGTCGATGTCTTCGATGCGCACCAGCCAGCGTCCCTGCTGCGCCCTGGCCTGCAAGAAGCTGCCAAGGGCGGCGACCAGGGAGCCGAAGTGGAGCGGACCGGACGGTGAGGGGGCGAAGCGGCCCACATAGGGGCGTCGGGAGGGGGGGGATGTCATGACCATGGCAATTCGGGTAGGCGATGCATTGAGGCTGCATTCTGGGACGGCCCGACCAAAAGCTCAATAAAAAAGGGAGCCTGGGCTCCCTTTTCGTTCCTGTGGATGGGCGGCATCAGCCAGCCATCTGTTTTTCCTTGATCTCGGCCAGCGTCTTGCAGTCCACGCAGAGGTCTGCGGTCGGACGGGCTTCCAGACGGCGGATGCCGATCTCGATGCCGCAATGCTCGCAGTAACCGAAGTCATCTTCTTCGAGCAGCAGCAAGGTTTTCTCGATCTTCTTGATCAGCTTGCGTTCACGGTCGCGGGTGCGCAGTTCGAGAGCAAACTCTTCTTCTTGCGCGGCGCGATCCACGGGATCCGGGAAGTTGGCAGCCTCATCCTTCATGTGGTCGACGGTGCGGTCAACTTCCTGCATCAGTTGGTTGCGCCAGGCTCCCAGGATCTTGCGAAAATGTACCTTCTGTTGGTCATTCATGTACTCCTCACCGGCTTTCATCTGGTAAGGCTCTACACCCGCAATGGCCAGGGGGCCCAGAGATTTCCTGTTTTCGCCTGTTGGCATGCCCTGTCTCCTAATTCAGCACGCTACCCGTGCCATCCATAAATTGAGGGCGACATCTATAGCAGAAGGGTCAACGGGAGGCAAACAAGCCTTATCAATAATGTTACCCACTTCTGCATTTATTCTCTGCCCTCGGGTAGCATATGGTCAGATTCAAATGGGATAAAATCCTGAGCCACCATGCCCTGCACCCCAACATGGGGGCGATAGCATAAAATTTCAACCCCTGCCGCCATAGCCTGTTCAACAAGCTGACTATAGTGCGGATCGATATGGGCTGCAGGGCGCATTCTCGCGATGCCGGAGTGCAATACCATGAACAGCAGCACGGCCCGGTGCCCTGCCGCCTTCATGGCCATCAATTCACGCAAGTGCTTGGCGCCGCGGGTGGTGACCGCATCGGGGAAGTACCCCATGCCGGGTTGCTCCCGCTCGTCGAGCAGGGTGACGGATTTCACCTCGATGTAACAATCCGGTCTGTGGTCATCTTCCAGCAGCAGGTCGATGCGGCTGTTCTCTTCCCCGTATTTCACTTCGGTGCGCAGCCTGGCATAGCCTGCCAGGGGGGCGAGGGCGCCCTGTTCGATGAGCTCCCGGGCGATCTGGTTGGCACGGGCCGTGTTGACGCAGATGAAGTGACCCGCCGGGCTCTCGGCGATTTCCCAACTGTTTGGCAGCTTGCGCTTGGGGTTGTCGGATGTGGAGTACCAGACCCGGGTGCCCGGCAGGGCGCAGCCGGTCATGGCACCGGTATTGGCGCAGTGGATGGTGATCACCTCGCCGTTGTCGAGCGTGACATCCGTCAGAAAGCGCTTGTAGCGGGAGATCAGCTGCCCGGACTGCAGGGGGGGATCGAAGATCATGGGGTGAGCTCCTCGCGGTGCGGGTTTTTGACGCGGGCCCGCAGGGGCCAGCAGGCGAGCGGTTCGTAGTGGACGCCGTCCGGCGTGCTGACGGATTGATAGAGGCAGAAGCGATCGGCCCTGAGCAGAAAATCCGGCGCAGGCAGCTCGCCGGGGGCCTCGCCCGCCTTGCGCGACAGGGTGACGTGGGGGCGATAGCCCTGCTCGCCGTTGCCCAGCCCGAGTTTTTCACCGTGGCGGCGCAGTGCCCTCGCGAGCACAGTCAGCTCGTTCGGCCACTCACCGGGCCCCACCCAGGCGGCTTTGGCGCGCTGAAACCAGCCGGTCTGATCCAGATGGACGCTGAAAGGGGGGCAGTGCTGTCGCTCGGCGACCGCGATCAGGCGAGCCTGGGTCGTTTCGTCGGCCTCCCCGAGAAAGGCCAGGGTCAGGTGCAGGTTGCTCTCGGGCACCGGCTGGCCGGGCCAGGGGCGCTGGTCTCGCCAGGTCGCAAGCTCGGGGGCAAGCTCTGGCAGGGGCAGGGCAAAGAAGAGTTTGGGCATGCGGCGTGTCGGTCCTCGTGATGGGCATCGGATAAGGGCCATTCTATGGCAGCCGCTCCCGGGATGTCTTGCCGTGTTGCACCTGACGCTTCCTGCCCCTGCCCGGCAGGGGCGCTTACGATGGCCGGGAGGCTGTGGCAGAATGGACCCCTTTTCAGAAGTGTCACAGAAGGTGCCCATCGCTTTGTCTTCCCTCCCCATCGTCCCGGTGTTGCCCGAACTCTTTGCAGCCCTCGACAGCCATACCAGCGTGATCCTGCAGGCGCCCCCCGGCGCTGGCAAATCGACCCTGCTGCCCCTGGAGCTGGTGCGCCAGCACCGGCTGCCCGGGCGCATCATCATGCTGGAGCCCAGGCGCCTCGCGGCGCGCAACATCGCGAGCTTCCTCGCGCGTCAGCTGGGGGAGAAGGTGGGCGAGCGCATCGGCCTGCGAGTGCGCGGGGAGAGCCGCACCAGCAGCCAGACCCGGCTCGAGATCGTGACCGAGGGGGTGCTGACCCGGATGCTGCAGCAGGATCCTGAGCTCACCGGCGTGTCGCTCGTCATCTTTGACGAGTTCCACGAGCGCAGCCTGCACGCCGATACCGCGCTGGCCTTCGCCATCGAAAGCCAGCAGGGGTTGCGCGATGATCTCAAGCTGCTGGTGATGTCCGCCACCCTGGATGGCATGGCCCTGGAGCGCCTGCTGCCAGGTGCCCCCGTGGTGCGCTCCGAGGGGCGCGGCTTTCCCATCGAGTACCACTATCGCCCCGCCAATCGCCAGCAGTGGCTGGAGCCCCAGGTTGGCGCCGTGGTGCTGGAGGCGCTCGCCAGTCAGGCTGGCAGTGCCCTGGTGTTCCTGCCGGGACAGGGGGAGATAGAGCGGCTGGCACAGTGGCTGGAAGGGCGGTTGCCAGGGGATGTGACCCTGGCTCCCCTTTATGGCCGTCTTGACCTCGCGGCCCAGCAAGCGGCCATCGAGCCTGCGCCTGCGGGTCGTCGCAAGCTGGTGCTCACCACCAACGTGGCGGAGACCTCCCTCACCATCGAGGGGATCTCCGTGGTCATCGACAGCGGGCTGGAGCGGCGGGCCACCTTCGATATCAAGAGCGGCGTCACCCGGCTGGAGACCCGGCCCATCGCCAAAGCCTCCGCCACCCAGCGGGCGGGGCGGGCAGGGCGGCTTGGCCCCGGCGTCTGCTACCGGCTCTGGAGCAGCGAGGTGCAGGAGCGCCTCGCCGAGCAGAGTCCCCCCGACATCCTGACGCAAGAGCTCACCGGCCTGCTGATGGACGCCGCCCAGTGGGGGGCCCGGGTGGAGGCGCTGCCCCTGCTGGACATGCCGCCCCCTGCCGCCGTGGCCAGCGCCCGGCGGTTGCTGGTGGCCCTGGGCGCCATGGCCCCGGAGGGTGAGCAACAACTTACCCCGGCAGGCCGTGCCATGGCGGCCTTCGGCACCCATCCCCGCCTCGCCCGCATGTTGCTGCGGTCCCGGGAGCTGGAATCCGAGGGTCTGACAGGGATTGTCGCCGATGCGGCTTTCCTGGTGGCGCTGCTGGAAGAAGATCTGCGAGGATCGGAGCGCTTGTCCGTGTTGTTCCACCGCCGTCAGGGCGCCCTGCGCCAGGGAGCGGCCCGCTGGTTCGAGCGGCTCGGTGTACGGGCAAGCAGCCCGCAGGGTCAATGGCTGGGGTTGCTGTGCGCCCTCGCCTGGCCCGATCGCATCGGCAAGCTGCGCAGTGGCAGCCGCTATCAGCTCAGTGGCGGGGTGAGCTGCGATCTGGTAGAAGGGCATCCCTGCCAGGGGCAGGGGGCCATCGTGGCCGTCGAAATGGGTCAGAACGAGCGCGGCAGCCGCATTTTCATCGCCGAGCCGGTGGCGCTGGATGAGTTGGTGCGCCAGCTGCCCGAGCTGGTCGGCGAGCGCCAGTGGTTCGACTGGGACGATCGGGAGGAACGGGTGCGTGCGGAGCGCCAGCAGGTGCTCGGCGAGCTGGTGCTCGGCCAGCGGCCGCTGACGGATCTCTCCGATGAACAGAAGGGGCGCTGCCTGCTGCAGGGCATCCGGCGCAAGGGGCTGCACGTGCTGCCCTGGGACGAGAGCAGCGAGGGGCTGCTGGCCCGCTTGCGCTGCGCCCGCGACTGGCTGCCCGACGAAGCCTGGCCCGCCATGGATGAGGAGAGCCTGCTGGCCGACCTCGAGCAGTGGCTGCTGCCGGCGGTGAGCGGCATGACCCGGCTGGAGCAGTTGAAGCGGCTCGACATGAGCGACATCCTGCGCCAGTCTCTGCCCTGGCCCCTGCCAAGGCGGCTGGACGAGGCGCTGCCGAGCCACTTCACCGCACCGACCGGCAGCCGGGTACGGATCCGCTACCAGCCGGGTCAGGCGCCAGCGATCCCGGTGCGCATCCAGGAGATGTTCGGGCTGGGCGCCACCCCATGCGTGGCCGATGGCCGGGTCCCCCTGGTGGTGGAGCTGCTCTCCCCGGCCCAGCGCCCCTTGCAGATCACCGCGGATCTCGCCGCCTTCTGGGCGGGATCCTATGAGCAGGTGAAAAAAGAGATGAAGGGGCGCTACCCCCGTCACTACTGGCCGGACAACCCGCTGGAGGCGATGCCGACCCGGGTGACCAAGAAGAAGATGGGATTGCAGGAGTAGCCGACGGGACAGTGATCGGTCGGTACGATCAGAACAAGATGGCGGTGGCACAGTCCCCCTCCACAACAGGCATCGCAGGCCGCTCGCATCAGCGGGATGGCGAGGAGAACGACAAGAGGATTTATGGCAACCCAACGACGCAAGCGCACGCCCAAGAAGGCGGCGCCCAAACGCACCATCTGGCGCACCCTGTTCTGGCTGGGCTTCAAGCTCTCTCTGGTGGTGGCGGCCTTCATGGTGGTGTTTGGCATCTATCTCGACACCAAGGTGCGCGAGCGCTTCGACGGCGAGAAGTGGCAGTTGCCGGTGATGGTCTACAGCCGCCCGCTGGAGCTCTATCCCAGCCAGCGGCTCTCCCAGACCCAGATGCTGCGCGAGCTCAACATGCTGAGCTACAAGCAGGTGCGTCAGCCTCATACCCCGGGTGAGTACGCGGTGAGCGGTAATCGCATCGAGCTGGTGCGCCGGCCGTTCGAGTTCCACGACGGTGCCGACGGCGCCCGTGGCCTGCGTCTCACCTTCAACGGGGCGCGCCTCGAGGGGATCCAGTCCCTGGAGAACCAGCGTCAGCTCGGCTATGCCCAGATGGACCCGGTGCTGCTCGATCGCCTCAACACCGAGGATCGGGAGGACCGCCTGCTGGTGCGCCTTTCCGAGGTGCCGGACAGCCTGCTGGTGACGTTGCTCACCACGGAAGACAGGGACTTCTACCAGCACGGCGGTGTCTCGCCGGTGGCCATCATGCGCGCCATGGCAGCCAACCTGCTGGCGGGGCGCACCGTGCAGGGGGGCAGTACGCTCACCCAGCAGCTCGCCAAGAACTTCTTCCTGACCCGTGAGCGCAGCCTGTGGCGCAAACTGCAGGAAGCCTACATGGCGGTGCTCATCGACTACCGCTACAGCAAGGACGAGATCCTGGAGGCCTACCTCAACGAGGTCTATCTGGGGCAGAACTTCTCCCAGGGGGTCTACGGCTTCGGGCTCGCCTCCTACTTCTACTTCGGTATTCCGGTCAACGAGCTGGACATCGATCAGGTGGCCCTGCTGGTGGGCATGGTGAAGGGCCCCTCCTATTACGATCCCTGGCGCTTCCCCGACCGGGCCAAGGCGCGCCGGGATCTGGTGCTGAAACTGCTGGCGGATCACGGCAGCCTGACCCAGGCCGAGTATGACCTGGCCAGCAAGCAGCCCCTTGGCATCATCGCCCGCGGCCAGATGAGCTATGGCCGCACCCCGGCCTTCATGGGGCTGCTCAAGCGGGAGATCCAGAACCGCTTCGGCCCGGATCTGCTCAAGCAGTCCGGCCTCAAGATCTTCACCAGTCTGGATCCCATCGCCCAGCACGCCGCCGAGCAGGCGGTGGAGTCGGGTCTGGCCACCATCGAGAAGCAGCGTGGCAAGAAGAAGCTGGAGGCTGCCATGGTGGTCTCCGACTGGCACAAGGGCGAGGTGGTCGCCATGGTGGGGGGACGGGATCCCCGCTACGCCGGCTTCAACCGGGCGCTGGATGCCCGCCGTCAGATTGGCTCCCTGGTCAAACCGGCGGTCTACCTGACCGGCCTCTCCAACGGCCTGACCCTGGGCACGCCGCTTAAAGATCAGCCGATCCGCATTCGCGGCCAGGATGGCCAGATCTGGACGCCGCAGAACTACGACCGCAAGTTCCGCCAGAGCGTGCCCCTGATGGAGGCGCTTGCCAGCTCCCTCAACGTGCCGACCGTCAACCTCGGTATGCAGATAGGCCTGGACAAGGTGGTGGACACCCTGCACAAGCTGGGGGTGCAGCAGGAGATCCAGCCCTATCCGTCCCTGGTGCTGGGGGCGGTGGCGCTCTCGCCCATGGAGGTGAACCAGATGTACCTGCCCATTGCCAACCAGGGGTTGACCCAGCCCCTGTCGGCCATCCGGGCCGTGGTGAATGGCGAGGGGCGCCAGCTCTACCAGCATGACGAAGCGGCCAAGCGGGTGACGGATCCCCAGGCAAGCTGGCTGACCCTGTTCGCCATGACCAAGACGGTGAGCCAGGGGACGGCCCGGGCGCTCGGTGCCAAGTTCCCCGGGGCCACCATGGCCGCCAAGACCGGTACCACCAACGAGCTGCGTGACTCCTGGTTTGCCGGGATGGACAACAACGAGCTGGTGAGCGTCTGGGTCGGCCGTGACGACAACACCCCGGCCGGGTTGACCGGTGCCAGTGGCGCCTTGCAGCTGTTCAGCGGCTACATGAGCCAGCGAGGGGTCAACAGCCTGGGGCTGAAGATGCCCGAAGGGGTGAGCTGGGCCAACTTCTCCCGCTCGAGCGGTGCCCGGGTGGCCAGCGATTGTCCCGGCAGTCTCCAGGTGCCGGCCAAGCTGGCCGGTCTGGCCGAGCCCATGAGCTGTGCCAGCCCGGTTTCGGACCCGGCGAATGCCCTGGACAACTGGTTCAACGGTTTCTTCAACTGACGAAGACGGGCAGCACAGGCTGCCCGTTTTGCAAGGATTGCCATGACCCATCCCCTGTTTGAGGCCATCCATCACGTGGCCATCATCGCCAGCGACTATCCGCGCTCGCGCCACTTCTATCACCAGGTGCTGGGGTTGCCCATCATTGCCGAGACCCTGCGGGCCGAGCGTCAGTCGTGGAAGCTGGATCTGGCGCTGCCGGACGGCAGCCAGCTGGAGCTGTTCAGCTTCCCGGCGCCGCCACCGCGCCCCTCCCGGCCGGAGGCGTGCGGGTTGCGCCACCTGGCGTTTCGGGTGGCGGATCTCGACCGGGTCATCGCCCACCTGGAGCAGCAAGGGGTGGAAGTGGAGCCGGTGCGGGTGGACGAGCTGACCGGCAAGCGCTTTACCTTCTTCGCCGACCCCGACGGCCTGCCGCTGGAGCTGTACGAGGCAGCGCGTTAGGCTGCCTGTTGCAATCTGGGTGATCGGTTTGACCATGAAAAAAGCCGCCCTGGGAACAGGGCGGCTTTTTTCATGGGGTTGGAGAGGGGATCATGCTGTGGTCAGCAGGGCGACCGCCACCGCCATCACCATCATGCCGAGCCAGCCGACGGGTCTGAGGCGCTCGCCGAACAGCAGCAGGCCCCCGAGGGCGGTGCCCAGGATGCCGATGGCACCCCAGGTGGCATAGGCCACGGCCAGGTCGATCTTGCCGGTACTGACCGCCTCGCTGAGCAGAGTGAAGGCACAGAGCACCAGCAGAATGCCGAGGACGCCCCACCCCTTGTCGCGAAAACCGACGGAGCGGTTGATCGCCATGTTGGCGCCGATATCCAGCAGGGCGGCGCCCAGTACGATGATCAACGGGTGCATGGGGCTTCCCTCCTCTGGCGGGTGGGGGCTGGTGCATCATGGGTCTCGCCCAGGGTCACCATGACAATCCCCACTATGGCCAGCGCCAGTCCGATCCACTCCTGGATGCTCAGCTCGTAGCCGAGGAACAGGACGGAGACGGCGGTGATGAGGGCGATCCCCAACCCTTCCCACAGCGCAAACGCGATACCAATGGAGATTGTCCTGGCGGCCTTGGCGAGCAGCAGGTAGGAGAGGGTGATGAGGAGCCACATCGGCAGATAGTGGATCCAGCCGCTCGCGCTCTCTGGAATCAGGGCCATGGAGGAGGTGCCGGCGACCTCGGTCAGGATGGCCCCTGTCAGAAAGAGGCGGGCCAAAAGCAGGGGACGGGATGACATGCAGTTTCCTTCTGTTGCTGCGATGAAGAGAGGATAACGGCACCCGAAACGGCAAGGTTATCGCTGAGCGTCGAGAAAGCTGTCGCTGCTTGTTTGCCTTGGGGGCGGGCCAGGGGATAAGGTGGTGATGGAATAATCTGCCGCCAGTTTGAAGCCATGAAGCTAAATCAGATACAACTCTTTGTAGAAACAGCAGACAGTGGTTCGATAGCCAATGCCGCCAGACGACTTGGCAAGAGTCGCAGCGCCGTGAGCTCGGCGATTGCAACCCTGGAAGTGGAGCTTGGCGTCGAACTTTTCGAACGAGGGACGAATCAGAGCCGACTGACCGAAATCGGCGAGCAAGTGCTGGACGACTGTCGGCGGCTGTTGCAGGCCGCCAACAGCCTGAAGCTCAAGTGCGAGCACCATGCCTCCGGTGCCGAGGTGGCGCTGCGGGTAGCCCGGGACGACGCCATTCCCGAGGTGGTATGGCGCGAGATGCTGGGGGCGCTGCGTCGCCAGTTTCCGGGCACCAGCATCTCCCTGGTGCTGGCCTCACCGCCGGAGCTGCCGGCCCTGGTGGAAGAGGGGTTCGTGGATGCCGCCTTCGGCCTCATCACCGAGGAACAGGAGCGCAGCGGTCTTTGCATCGACGTGCTCAATCCGATCCGCACCCTGATGGTGGTCGCACCAAGCCACCCGCTGGCTGGGCTGAAGCGGGTGTTGCAGCAGGATCTGACCGATCACACCCAGGTCACCCTCTCCTATGTGGACGCGTTTTCGGTCAAGAGCCTGCTGCCCATCGGAGGGCAGCATATCGGGTTGTCGAGTTTCGAACTGATGCGGGATGCGGTGCTGGATGGTCTGGGTTGGGCGGTGCTGCCTTCACCCCTCATCCAGAGCCAGCTGCGCCTGGGAGAGCTGCTGACCCTGAAGCACAAGTTCAGTCTGCAGTGGCGCGATTACGGAGTCTATCTGTCGGAGAACGCCCATCACGGCAAGGTGCTGGCCTGGCTGAAGAAGGCAATAGAAGCCTATCTCGAACCCTTCGAGTAGCCGCCAACCGGGGCGGGCACCCCGGTTGGCAGTGAGAGGGGATCAGCGCAGGCCGTGACGGGGGACGCGCTGGCGGGAGCGAAATGGCAGCAGCAGGAGGCCGAGCAGCAGATCCCCCGCCAGGGAGGCCAGCAGACCCGCCGCCACGCCGCAGAAAATGGCGGCCTGTTTGAGGGGGACCACATAGCCGTAGTTGTGCAGGGTATCCTGCCAGAGGGCGGGATCGGCGCGCAGCAACAGGTGGGAGAGCTGCTGGTACCAGGGACTCTCCCGCACGGCGATCTCCCCCTGAAGGTGCTGCTGCTGGTTGACCAGTTGCTGGAGGCTGGTGGCATCCTGGGTGAAGACGGGATCCTGGCTGGCACCGTAATGGGCGACCAGCGCCTGCAGATCGCCATTGAAGTGCTGGTCCGCCGTGCGCTGGAAGGGGGCCAGCGCCAGACCGGCTTGCTGCAGCCGGGCATCCAGCCGCTGGAAGTAGAGATCGACCAGCCCGGGGATCTGTACACCTGCCAGCAAACCGAGGGCAAACAACATCATGCGAAGGTAGCTGCGCATCATCATCATCCTGAACGAAGGGAGCGCCCATACTAGCCGCAACCGGTGGGAGAGCCAAGGAGGGGACGCGCTTGCCCACCCGGTCGGCGGCGCCAAAAGAAGAGCCGATGGAATACCTTTGTTACACGAATTCTTACACTTTTGTGATGCAAGTCATCTTGCGGCTGGCCTAGAATGAGCGTTTTTCGAAGGACACGTCGGCATGAGCAAGTTCATTCCTTTCTATCTGGCCGGGGGCCTAATCGCCTTCAGTTGGGGCGCCCTGCCTGAGCACGGCCCCTGGGATGGGTGGGATCTCGCCCTCTTCCAGCTGGTCAATGGCTGGATTGGCCACTCCCCCCGTTGGGCCGATCTGGTGGCCATCACCAACAACCGCCTGTTCGATCTGGCCGCGCTGGCCTGCATGGGCGGGATCCTTGCAAGTTGCTTCTTCCGTGCCGACGGGCAGGAGCGCCGTCGTCTGGTGGCCATGGGGGTCGTGATGCTGCTGGGGGCCCTGGTGATCAATCAGCTCGGGCATCTGTTGCCGGTCAGCCGTCCCAGCCCCACCTTGATGGTGGACGGGGCACTGCGCCTGACCGAGATCAGTGCGATTCCCACCAAGGACTCCGCCGGTGACAGCTTCCCCGGTGATCACGCCCTCTTCCTGATGATCTTCGCCGGTTTTGCCCTGCGCTATCTGCCGCGCTGGGCCGGGGTAGTTGCGGTGGTGATGGTGCCCCTGTTTTCGGCGCCCCGCATCCTGGCTGGTGCGCACTGGATGACGGACGTCTATGTGGGCGCTCTTTGCCTCTCCCTGATCTGCCTGCCGCTGCTGTTGCTCACTCCCGTGTCGGATCGCCTGATCGACCGCCTGGCTCCCCGGCTGCCACGCTGGATTGCCTGACGGAGAATGAAAAAAGAAGGCGGGTCACCCCGCCTTCTTTCGTTTACGCCTCACCGGTGCTGTGGTCGTCGCGAAATGACCAGGACTACGCCCGATGAGCCCGGGCTGTCGCCCTCCCAACCAGTATGGATAGCCCCATTCGGGTTCTGCCAGCCAAAATAGTCGGGGCTAAACGTTTGCACCCGTCGTCTCATGATCCTGGCCAGGATTTTTTCCCTCCGCTGCCTTAGAATCGCCGCCCGTTGTTGGAGGTCTCCCCATGCTTGTCACTTTTCTGCGTTTCTTGTTTATCGGTTGTGCTCTGGTCTTTCTCTTTATGCTGGTCCGTGCCTGGTGGCACAAACGGCGTCATGGCCAGCTCGAAGCCACCCCTTTCTGGCCGGTGGCGGCCATCGGTTTTGTGGCCAATTTTCTCGATACCCTGGGGGTGGGGAGCTTTGCGGTGAAGACCGCCTGCTACAAGCAGTTCAGGCTGATCGATGATCGGGTGCTGCCCGGTACCCTCAACGGCCAGTGCGTGCTGCCGACCGTGACCCAGGCTCTCATCTTCATCGGCGTGGTCAACGTGGATCCCGTCACCCTCATCAGCATGATGGCGGCGGCGGCGGCCGGTGCGGCCTGGGGCGCCCGTTACGTGGCTTCCTTTGATCGCCAGACCATCCGGCTGGTAATGGCGGTCTCCCTGCTGGTGGTCGCCGGTCTCATCTTTGCCGGTCTGCTCGGGCTCTTCCCCCTCGGTGGCGAGGCCATGGGGCTGAGCGGTTACAAGCTGGGGATCGCCCTTGCCGGCAACTTCCTGTTCGGAGCTCTGATGAACGTCGGTATCGGCCTGTTCGCCCCCTGCATGACCCTGGTCTATCTGCTCGGCATGAACCCGCTGGTGGCCTTCCCCATCATGATGGGATCCACCGCCGTGCTCAGCGTCTTCTCGGCGGGGACCTTCATTCGCAAGGGGGCTTTCGATGCGCGGGCCGTGCTGGCGGTGGCCATCTTCGGCCCCATCGGCGTGGTGCTGGCGGCCATGCTGGTCAAATCCATGGAGATGGAGATGCTCAAATGGCTGGTGGCCTTCATCGTCATCTATACCTCCTGGACCATGTACGCCTCCTGGCGGGCGGCGCGGCGACAGCCAGCGCCCGCGCTGGCAGAGGCGACGAGCTAGCTGGCGTCGGCGAGGCCCGCCTGCACGGGCACCCCGCGTTGGTATGTCATCCCGCTCGCCCGGTCCTGGCGCGTCTTCTGATGCCTCTGGCAGCCCCCTCCGAGTGGGCAGTCTGTTGGCTGGAGGCGACCAGTGCGGCTTCCGCCCTGGCACCGAGAAACACATAGAGCCCCAGCGCCAGCAGCAACCCCACGGCGCAGCCCATCACCCCCACCGCAGGCCAGAGCAGTTCGCTCTGGCCGAGGGATCCCTTGAACAGCAGCAGCAACCCCTCGATGGAGACCGCGATCAGGATGGCGGCGATAAAGCGGGTAATGGTGCGCCGGATTGCGCTGTGGCGGAAGATGTCCTTATGCAGCAGCACCTCCTCTTCGAGGATGGTCTTGCCGAGATCGAACACCGCCAGCGCGAGCGTGAGGAAGATGATGGCGCTGAAGGCTCCCAGTCGGTTCTGCTGGGTGCCGCACAGCAGCAGATAGAGCTGTTCCAGCCCGTGCCAGATGAGGGTGCCGACGATGAGAAACAGGGCCAGACTCAGGACGACGTAGACGGCCCTGAACCAGGGAATGGCGCGCCGCCGCTCCCTGTCCCCCATCAGCCAGGCGATCAGCTGGTGCAGGTTGATCTCCAGCTCCCGGCCATGGCCCTGCACCAGCAGGCGCAGCTGCCCCTGGGCCGCCGGAACGGGCGCCAGTATGGCTGGCCTGATCTGGGGGGCCAGGCTCTTCACCTCCTCGACGAAGGCATAGGTCTTGAGAGACGCCTCGGGGAGGGTGAGCAGCCCCAACAGCAGGGGGGCCAGCTCGGTTTCGTACTCCTGATAGCGCCGCAGCACATCGATGGGGCTCATCTCTGCCATATACACCTCGGTCCAATGGGCTCCTGAAGCAGGGGCCTGCAAATTGTGGGCCTGATTTATGACAGCCCGTGTACGGCGCGGCGCACCAGCAGGTGGCAAGGTTCCGGTGAGGGACTTAAAGATGCACCACTACGGTGCCTTGTCGGGACGAGCAAACAAAAAAGGGCCCCATCGGGGCCCTCTGCACATCTTGCGGCTTGTCAGCCAGCCAGCTTGGCGAAGCTGCGCTCGGCGGCCGCCAGAGTGTGTTCGATCTCCTTGTCCCCGTGGGCAAGCGACAGGAAGCCCGCCTCGTAGGCGCTCGGTGCCAGATAGACACCCTCCTCCAGCATCAGATGATAGAAGCGCTTGAAGCGTTCCATGTCGCAGCGGGTCACCTGCTCGTAGCGGGTGATCTCGGGCTCGTCGGTGAAGAAGAAGCCGAACATGCCGCCCACGTAGTTGATGGCAAGCGGGATGCCGTACCTGGCTGCGGCGGCTTTCAGCCCTTCGGCGACACGGGCGGTCTTGGTGCTCAGCTGCTCATAGAGGCCCGGCTCCAGCAGCAGATCCAGCATGGTGAGGCCGGCGGCCATGGCCACGGGGTTGCCGGAGAGGGTACCAGCCTGATAGACGGGGCCGGTCGGGGCTATGTGCTGCATCACCTTCTTCTTGCCGCCGAAGGCGCCCACCGGCATGCCGGCACCGATGATCTTGCCGAGGGTGGTGAGATCCGGGTCGATGTTGTAGTGGCCCTGGGCACCACGCAGGGAGACGCGAAAACCCGTCATCACCTCGTCCAGGATCAGCAGGGCGCCGAACTCGTCACAAATGGCGCGCAGCCCTTCCAGGAAGCCGGGCACCGGCGGGATGCAGTTCATGTTGCCGGCTACCGGCTCGACGATGATACAGGCGATCTCGCTGCCGTACTGGGTGAAGGCTTCGCGCACCGAGTCCAGATCGTTAAAGACACAGGTGAGCGTGTGTTTGGCGAAATCGGCGGGTACGCCCGGGCTGTTGGGCTGACCCAGGGTCAGGGCGCCGGAGCCAGCCTTGACCAGCAGGGAGTCGGCGTGGCCGTGGTAGCAGCCTTCGAATTTGACTATCTTGTCGCGGCCGGTGTAGCCGCGGGCCAGCCGGATGGCGCTCATGGTCGCCTCGGTGCCGGAGTTGACCATCCGCACCTGCTCCATGGAGGGGACGATCTGGCGCACCTTCTCGGCCATCAGCACTTCGATCTCGGTCGGCGCGCCGTAGCTCAGCCCTTTTTCCACTGCCTTGATGACGGCGGCCTTGATGGCCGGGTGGTTGTGGCCCAGCAGCATGGGGCCCCAGGATCCGATGTAATCCACATAGGCCTGACCATCCACGTCATAGAGGTAGGCGCCATCGGCGTGATCGATGAAGCGGGGTGTACCGCCGACCCCGTTGAAGGCGCGGACCGGTGAGTTGACGCCACCGGGAATGGTCTGGCGGGCCTGTTCAAACAGCTGATCTGATTTTGACATGGATCATCCTTAATGGGATTTTGGTCGTTACCCGGGCGCAGGCTGCCGATTGCGGCTCGGCAGGGGATGGCGGGAGGAGTATGCTTTGCGCTCTCGCCCCGGACTCTCGCCCGTGATACATGAAACGGGCCGACTATAGCAGAAAGGCCCAGAGCTGGGCAGCCGAGGCCGAGGTGTGTCTGGTCCTCGTTAGATGAGCGTGATTATCCATGGAGCAACAAGCCATTCCTTCCGCCGACGCGGCCTCGCTGCGTCGTCCTCCAGTCTTGCAGCGCCTGATACGGCGGGACAAGATGCCGCTGCTGGTGCTCCTGTTGGCGGCCCTGGTCGGCCTGCTGGCAGGCCTGGTGTGCGGATTGTTCGAGTCTTGCGTTCACTGGCTGGCCCAGCAGCGTGTCGACTTGCTGGCCGATCGCCCCTGGTGGCAGCTTGGCCTGCTCGGCTTTGGTTTCAGCGCCCTGCTGGGGTTGGTCGGCTATTTCCTCACTCATGCCTTTGCCCCCGAGGCGGGGGGATCCGGTATCCCGGAAATTGAAGGGGCCATGGACGACCTGCGCCCGGTACGCTGGTGGCGGGTGTTGCCGGTGAAGTTTTTTGGCGGGGTCTGTACCCTGAGTTCCGGCATGGTGCTGGGGCGGGAGGGGCCCTCGGTGCAGATAGGGGGCAACCTCGGCAAGATGGTGGCGGATATCTTCCGGTTGCCCAAGGAGCATGGCCATGCCCTGCTGGCTGCCGGTGCGGCGGGTGGTCTCGCTGCGGCCTTCAATGCCCCGCTGGCAGGGATACTGTTTGTCATGGAAGAGATGCGACCGCAATTTCGCTACTCCTTCCTCGCCATCAAGGCGGTCGGGATTTCGGCCGTCATGGCGACCCTGATGCTGCAGAACATGAAAGGGCAATCCCCCGTCATCATGCTGCCTCACTACGACGCTCCGGCCTTGAAGGCGCTCTGGCTGTTTCTTTTCATGGGGGGCTGCTTTGGTGTGCTGGGGTTCGTCTTCAACAAGCTGGTGCTCGCCTGTCAGGATGGTTACCTGGCATTGCATCAGAACAAGCGCCACCGCTTCGTCATCATCGGCATGGGGGTGGCTGGAACCTTTGGCATGCTGTCGCTGTTCGCCCCTTCTGTCACTGGAGGGGGTATCGAGCTCATCCCGCATCTGACGGGGGGAGACTATGCGATGGCGACGCTCTTCATCATCTTCTCGGTGCGACTGGTGGGTACCCTCATCTGCTTTTGCTCGGGGGCCCCTGGTGGTGTCTTTGCGCCGACCCTGGCACTGGGCACCCTGTTCGGGGTGATCTTTGGTCACCTGTTCCACTCTGCATTTCCCGATCTCGGCATCGAACCGGGCGCCTTTGCCATCGCCGGCATGGGGGCGCTTTTCGCCGCCACCGTACGTGCCCCCATTACCGGCATCGTGCTGGTGACAGAGATGACCGACAACTATCAGCT
The DNA here is from genome assembly GCF_040907815.1 of Aeromonas sp. s6. NCBI lineage: Bacteria > Pseudomonadati > Pseudomonadota > Gammaproteobacteria > Aeromonadales > Aeromonadaceae > Aeromonas > Aeromonas sp. s6. Next base: position 1,937 of record NZ_JBFOCN010000017.1, on the reverse strand, counting down.
GATCCTGCCCATGATGATCACCACCATAGGGGCAACCCTAGTGGCGCAATGGTTGGGGGGGCGTCCCATCTATTCCCAGATCCTGGAGCGAACTTTACGGCTTGCTGCGCGTCAAAACCGGGGTGAAAGCAGCATCGCGACCGGTTAACTCTTTGTTTATCCGTATCAATCCGGCATGGTCGCGTATAGTGAAAAGAGACCGGCCGTGTTGATGTCGGCATATAGAAGAGGCCTTATGTCCCAAATCGTGAAGTTATTGGTGGTGCTGGCCGTGGGGGCATGTATCGGTTATGTCGTCGGGAACAGACAGGAGCTGGCTCAGAGCAGCCTGATGACGGTGCAGCAAGAGACGTTGGAGCGTCAGAGCAAGGCCATTGCACAACTTAAGACTGATCTCGGCGTCAGGGAGACCCTGCTGGCGACCCAGAAGGCCGCCTTCGAGCAACTTCAGCAGACGCTCAAGGATCAGGAAGCCCAGGTACAGGAGCAGAAACGTCAGCTCGCCTTCTTCGAGCGCATCATGCGTCCCACCGGCGAACAGGTGGGGGTATCCATCGACAATCTGACATTGCAGGAGACGAGTGTGCCGGGTCGCTACCACTATCGTCTGGCGCTCACACAACCCGCCAAGAAGCGGGAGCTGTTTCGGGGGCAGGTGCAGATCCGGCTCGAAGGCAGTCTGGCTGACAAGCCCAGGATCCTCAGTGGCCGGGATCTTGGCATGAAGGTGGGGGAGGGACGCTACGCGTTGCGATACTTCCAGCTCTTGGAGGGCAATTGGCAGCTTCCCTCAGGCTTCATCCCGGACAGGGTGAGAATCCTCATCCCGAAGGAGGGTCGGCAACCGGCCCAGGAGCTGGTTGCTGAGTGGAACGAGGTGCTCAAGCCTCTGGTCGCTCAACCAACCCCCTTGCCGGCAGCACAGTAAGAGAGTGGTGAATACTTGAACTAAATGGTCGGGTATTGGATAATTTCGCGGTTTCCATGTTTGTGGATGTAACGGTTGTGAGGTCAGCAATGAGTGCAGTAGCAGAAGCTCCCTTGCCCATCCAGATGACGGATGCGGCAGCCAACAAGGTAAAGACCTTGATCACCGAAGAAGAGAATCCCGAACTCAAGTTGCGGGTCTACATCACTGGGGGGGGCTGCTCCGGTTTCCAGTACGGTTTCACGTTTGACGAGAAAATCAATGATGGCGATACCGTGGTCGAGAAGAGCGGCGTCACCATGGTGATCGATCCCATGAGCCTGCAATACCTGGTCGGCGGCAGCGTGGATTACACCGAAGGCTTGGAAGGTTCCCGTTTCACCGTGACCAACCCCAACGCCACGACGACCTGCGGTTGCGGTTCCAGTTTCTCCATCTGATCTACAAGCAGCGTGATATGAAGGGCCCCGAGGGGCCCTTTTCATTTTTGTATGCCTGGCGTGGCTGGCATGTAGATCTTGATGTGGCGAAAACGGGTACCGATTGGTAGCGATAGTGAAGGTGTGCGGGCTCATTTAGATGAATCATTGACGGCTTTTTAGTCTGATTGGTTGTTGATTAAACACCTGAACGTCTTTTTCAAATAAACACGTAGTTTTCGCTTGTCAGCGAGAATCATATCCCTATAATGCGCCTCCATCAGCACGGCGCAGTTCGCGGCTGGTCCACCTTGCAAAGCAAGCTGGTGAGGGTTATAGTTTCAGACCCTGCTCTTTAACAATTTGAATCAAGCAATCTGTGTGGGCACTCACAGCATCGAGCATCAAAAACAATTTTTGATATCAATGTCTGATGAAGTGACCAAAGCAACGAAAGTTGCAGCAGTTAATTCAGCAATTCATTGAGCCGCCTTAATTGGCAACCAAACTTAAATTGAAGAGTTTGATCATGGCTCAGATTGAACGCTGGCGGCAGGCCTAACACATGCAAGTCGAGCGGCAGCGGGAAA
>NZ_JBFOCN010000016.1:0-2773 GCF_040907815.1 Aeromonas sp. s6 | reverse complement strand
AACCGGGCAAACAGACGCATGGAGGCGATTTCGTACAGAGCATCTTCCATCGCGCCATCGCTCAGGTTGTACCAATGCTGCATGCAGTGAATGCGGAGCATGGTTTCCAGCGGATAAGGTCGCCGGCCATTACCAGCCTTGGGATAAAACGGCTCGATGACTTCCACCATGTTTTGCCATGGCAGAATCTGCTCCATGCGGGACAAGAAAATCTCTTTTCTGGTCTGACGGCGCTTACTGCTGAATTCACTGTCGGCGAAGGTGAGCTGATGACTCATGATGAACCCTTTTTCATGGCTCCAGATGACAAACATGATCTCATATCAGGGACTTGTTCGCACCTTCCCTAGAATGCGCTTGAACTCGTCCTTGGTAAGTTGGTGGATGTCTCTGAGGTCTGGTCTCTGCATGTATAGAGGGCTCGATAAAGAGTGGTGAATGGGTCACTTTATCATCAATGCGCCAATCGAGACCATGTAGGCATTTTCTGAAAACGGCAGTTTGTGACGCTTTCTATAGATAGGCAATAGGGGGAGGGGCTTAATAGCTAATAGGCAAATTCTAAAGCTGGCAATGATGTTAATTGCCATCACTGTGAATAATTATAGGGGAATTTAGTTTTATCTGGTTGAAGAGATAATTATTTGGAAAATATATCTATGGCAGTAAGTCGCGAATGTCACACCCCATTACCCTGGCCAGACGATAAGCCTTTTCCAGGGTGATATTAACCTCACCACGCTCAATTCGTCCTACGTAGCTTCTATCAATTTCGGCCGCATATGCGAGTGCATCTTGCGATACACCCAATTGAAGCCGTCTATCACGTACAGCATCACCAAATTTTTTTGCTAGATCTTGCATGTCTCGCCTCTCACTGGCGAGCACTATCTCTGGTTGTCTGGCTAACGACCACGGATTATAATCCGCAATCAAGTTTAGATTCCCACTAAATGTTTTCGTTCGAGACCAAGGATTACTTATGAGCTCCCAGACTGTGTGGTTACCTACCGCACTCTATACCGCACTCATTCGATTGCAGATGGATGATTTCACTACAACGGAGTGCTTGAACGCAGTCTTTGGTGAATCAGAGTACCCCCCGGTGTCAGAATAGTTGTCGCCTAATCTGAATAATCTAAATGTGAAGACCGGGGGCGGATAAAGAGTGTCGAATGGCTCGTTATTCAAGTGAGCGCAAGGCTGCTTTGCTCAAGAAGCTGCTGCCGCCCATCAATATGTCGGTGGCCGAGTTGGCTCGGCAGGAAAACATCAGCGAGGTCACTCTGTATAATTGGCGCAAACACGCCAAAGACGGAGGGTCTCCTGTGCCCGGGGACAACAAACTGACCGATGAATGGCCCGCCGAGGCCAAGTTCGCCGTCGTGCTGGAAACCGCTGCGCTTTCCGAGATTGAACTCAGTGAGTACTGCCGCCGTAAGGGTCTCTATCCCGAGCAAGTCCAGCAATGGCGCCAAGCCTGTATTCTGGGCCAGCAATCCGCTCGTACCTTACAACAGGCGGAGAAGGCACAGGCCAAAGCGGACAAGAAGCGTATCCGGCAACTGGAGCAAGAGCTGCGGCGCAAAGACAAGGCCCTGGCCGAGGCGGCAGCTCTGCTGATATTGCAAAAAAAGCTCGATGCCTACTGGAGCAACGTCGACGAGGACAACTGACCTCGTTGCCAGAGCGGCAGCAATACGTTGCATGGTGGCGCGAAGCGCTTGAAGCTGGCGCCCGCAAGCATCCTGCGGCCGAGGTGTTGGGGCTGAGTCTGCGCACGCTCCAGCGCTGGTTGGCCGGGCCTGAGCTGAGTGCCGATAGGCGACCGGATGCGGTTCGTTCCATACCTGCTCATGCATTGAGCCCAGAGGAGCGGCAGGCCGTGCTGGACGTCTGCAATAGCCAGGAGTTCGCCTCGTTGCCGCCGAGTCAAATTGTGCCACGGCTGGCCGACCAGGGGCGCTACTTGGCCAGTGAGTCGAGCTTCTATCGCATCTTGCGGGCGGCTGACCAGCAGCACAGGCGTGGCCGTAGCCAGCCACCGCGTCATGTGCCGGTACCAACCAGCCATACCGCGACTGGGCCCAATCAAGTGTGGTCCTGGGATATCACCTACTTGCCGTCACTCGTGCGCGGCCAGTATTACTACCTCTATCTGATAGAGGACATCTACAGCCGCAAAGGGGTGGGCTGGGAAGTGCATGAGCAAGAGTGCGGTGAACGGGCGGCGGCGTTGCTGCAACGGAGCATCATCCGCGAGCAGTGCTGGAAGCAGCCGCTGGTCTTGCACTCGGACAACGGCGCGCCAATGAAGTCAGTCACGCTGCTGACCAAGATGCATGACCTGGGTGTCACGCCCTCGCGGGGACGGCCTCGGGTCAGCAACGATAATCCGTACTCGGAGTCATTGTTCAGGACGCTGAAGTACTGTCCGCAGTGGCCATCAGACGGCTTTGCCAGTCTGGAAGCGGCCAGGGAGTGGGTGCGCGACTTTATGGCCTGGTATAACGAAGAGCACCGGCATAGCCGTATCCGCTTCGTCACACCCAACGAGCGGCATCGGGGTGACGATAAAGCCCTGCTGGCGAAACGGGATGCTGTGTACCAGGCCGCCCGAGCACAACACCCAGCGAGGTGGAGTGGCAAGACGCGAGACTGGACACCTATCGGTGCCGTGATGCTAAATCCGGAGCGGCCCGAGAAACCCGAGCCGGAGCAAAAAGAGGCTGCTTAAAACAGCTTTGCGCGACAACTATCTTGAAAAACGCCG
>NZ_JBFOCN010000015.1:0-62547 GCF_040907815.1 Aeromonas sp. s6 | reverse complement strand
ATCTGCACACTCAGGGTGTTCGAGGCCGAATCCCCGTCGCTGTCCACCAGGCTCACCGCGAAGTCTTCGAACAGGCTGTTGTTGCCGTTCGCCGTCGGGTGCGCCTCGTTGTCGTTCAGGGTGTAGCTGTAGCTCACCAGCCCGGTCGCCGGGTTGTACCCGGTGATGGTCAGGGTGTTGCCCAGCGGCGTGGTCACCCCGCTCAGCGGGAAGCCCGCCACCACCCCGTTCACCACGATGTTGATGCCACCCACGCTCAGGGTCTTCACCCCGTCCGGCGCGCTGATGGTGAAGTCCCCCGTCACCGTGGTCGACTCCTTGCTGCTGTCCGACCCCGCCGACTCATTCGCGCCGCGGGTCGCCAGCAGGTCGTCCTCGTACACCTTCGCATCCCCGCCCTCGCCCTTGGGCGTCAGGTTGGTGATGGTCACCCCGTCATCGTCGTTCTTGATGGTCAGGGTCAGGGTCGCCGTGCTCACATCTCCGTCCGTATCCGTCAGGGTGTAGGTGAACACTTCGCTGCCCACCCCGCCCCCGGTCAGCGCCTTGAAGTCACCGTCGCTCGGGTTGAGGGTGTAGGTGTAGGTGCCGTTGGCATTGAGCACCAGGCTGCCGTAAGTCCCGCTCAGGGTGCCCGCGGTCACCGCCGCGCCATCCGCCCCCTGCACGTCGTTGGTGATGACGTTGCCATTGAGGACCAGGTTGTTCTCGCTCGCTACCGTCAGGTTGACGTCGCTCACCGCCGTCGGCACGTCATCCAGCACCACGACATCCAGCCCTGCACTGGTCGTGTCGCCATCGAGGTCCGTCAACACGACATTGAAGCTCTCCGTCAGAGCCCCATCATTTGCAGGTTTGTTATGTGTTTCGTTATCGTTCAGGGTGTAGCTGTAGGTCACGCTGCCAACCCCTGTCACCGGGTTGTAGCTGACGCCGGTCACCAGCAGTTGATTTCCCAAAGGACTGGGGATCCCCTGGGGGAAGGTGGTCAAGACCTGGCCATTGCTGATCAGCGTCACACCTCCCAGTGTCAGGCTTTGTACTCCATCTGCCGCATTGAATGTAAAGGTACTGCTCTTGGCCAAGGCGGCGCCATCGGGGGCTGAGCCATCCGGCAATGCGGCTTCTTCAAGGACAAGCTCACCACCCTCGACCTGCAATCCATTCAGCGAGACAGGCTCATCTACAGGGGTGATGGTGATGGTCAGAGTGGAGTCGTTGGTATCATCCCCATCCGTTACGGTGTAATTGACCGCAGGTACAGGGCCTGTGTAGTTCAGCGCAGGGGTAAAGGTATAGGAGCCGTCGGCATTGATGATCAGCGTACCAATCCCATCCAGCGTGCTCTCAACGCCGGCAGCAATTCCCTGATTGCTGCCCCAGCTATAGGAAATGACAGACGTATCAAGGGGACCATCCGGATTGTTGCTGTTGTCGAGCACATTGCCACTGATGGCCTGATCTTCCTGGGTAACAGCGGACTCATCCTGATCATCGAGCTGATTCTCGGGCAGAAGATCGTCTTCCTGCAGCACATTCTGATCGATCAACGTGTCATAGCCGGTATCGAATCCGGCCTCGGCTATGGTCGCATCTCCGATGCGATCTATGACAACAAAACCACCATTGCCACTGGCCCCAGCGACCCCGCCGATACCGCCACCACCACCGGCGGCAGGTGCCCCACCGGCAGCAGAGGCTTCGAAGTTCTTGGTCGGGTCAACCCCTTGCAGGATGGATTGTTGCAACGCCGCAATTTCTGGCGACACTTCAGGCGAGCCTTGCTGATGATTGGCAACCGATGAGGAAGATTGCCCCTCTGGAGGCATCTCTGTCCCTGCCGGGACACCATTGCCCTCTGCAGGTTTGTCATCGTAGGGCGCCAGCATCAATTTGGCATCATCAGCGATATTGAGTCTGGCGCCAGGCTGCAGTATCTCGCCAGGCTGGAGAGGGCGACTGCTGCCATCGGCAAGCAGGATCTGAACGTTGCCTTCTACGGAAGAGACGACCACGGTTTTGTCGATGATTTGGGTGCGCATATCCATTGCTCCAGGGTGACAGATCTTGATGCCTACACTCTAGATACGCCCCCGTCCTGCTTCCGTTGCAAAAATGTACAGGGTTGAGTCTCTTTGACTTCATCCGATGCAGCGAATCGAACGAATATTTTTTACATATAAAAATCAAATAGGTAACAGCGCGAGTTTTAGTGATATTACCTATATGTCGCGTAAAAATGATGTACATATTCTAAACAGATATAAAAAAGGGCCCTTAATGGGCCCCTTTCTATCGAGTTGTACCGCTTATGCCAGTGGAAATGCAGGGTGAACGAACCCCTGATAACCATCGATATGCAAACTGGACAACAATTCAACCTGCCGTTTATCTTCCACACGGGTGGCGATGGTCGTGACACCCGCGTTGTGGGCAGCCCGACAGACAGCCGCCAGGAAGGAGGTATCGGCGCCTGGTTCCATGACCTGGCTGGTATACCCGTGGTCCACCTTGACATAAGCGGGGGTCAGCTCTTCCAGATAGCCGAGGGACTGGAAGTGCCGGCCATAGTGATCGACCCCCCACAAGAAGCCGTGCTCTCGCAACAGCTCAACCAGATGAGTCACATACTCTTTGTGTTTCATGATGGCCGCTTCCGGGATCTCGAACAGCAGTCGCTCCTTCAGCTCCACGTTCAGCGACAGATAGCCTCTGAGCCATGTCAGGAACTCATCCGAACAGAGAGAACCCGCCGTGATATTGACTGCCAACACCAATTCCGGTTGCTGCTTGAACAAGGGGACGCAGGCTTCCAGCACCGCCTTGTCAAACTCGGCCCCCATCTTGAACTGCTCGATCGCAGGCAAGAACTGCCCTGCGAAGTAATCAGTTCCATCTCGCGAGATGGCCGCGAACAACTCGGCATGCAGGCGGGTACCATCATCGAAGCGGCATGCAGGCTGTGCCTTGAAGCGCCAGAGATGTCTGGCAATGGCATCCTGCACCAGGTCTCGCCAGGCAAGGCGTCCCATTAGTCCCTGCTCATTGCCGCCTTCCATCACGACGGCACCGCGCCGCTCATTGCGCGCTTTGCCAAGGGCGTTATCCGCCTTCGTCAGCAGGGCCGAGAGATCGTCATTGCCATCACGGCCAGCGATGCCGACGACGGACAGCGCACCGCTTTCTCCCATGGGATTGACAACCAGATCGGCGATACGGCTGTTGATGAGCTCCGCCAGCTCCTTGAGCTGAGAGAGATCATCGGTGGGGCAGAGCAAGGCATACTCCGTCGCCGAGATCCGGGCCAGCGCCGCGCCATCCCAGCCATCCAGCAGTTCCCTGAGCACCTGTGCAATGGACTTGACCATGTTGTCCCTTGCAGCAAAGCCCTCTTCCCGATAGAGATCGTCCAGCATGTCGACGGCCACCAGCATGACCCCGCCCTGCCCGGCCTCCGCAATCCAGGCATTGACCTGCCCGACGAAGTAAGAGCGGTTGCCAAGCCCGGAGACGGCATCCACATAGACGCGGGCTCGCAGATTCTCAGCCTCGTCGGCCTGCTCTTTGAATTGCACGGCAAGCTTGCTGGAAAGGGTATTGATGGCCTGTACCACTTGCCGCAGCTCGCGGGTCTTGGGCTCGGGAATGGCGTGGCCGAAATGGTGCAGCTCGATTTCAACCGCCTGATCGCAAATCAGCTTGAGCGGTTTGAGCAGATAATTGAGCGCCCGCATCAGCAAGAGAGTGGTGACGAGAAAGCCGACCAGGAACCAGGTGGCCAGTTCGCTCATTCCTTTCCAAAGCTCGTAGTAGGCTTGTCCAGGGTGGCCGACGACCTTCAGCTTGCCCAGTTGCAGCCAACCCGACGTCAAAATCGATTCATTGGCCACTTCAGGGAACAGACCCAGCCCAATGAACCACTGTGGGACCCCTTCGATATGGCTGCTGTTCTCCAGCTCGATGACATCCTTGGAGGCCAGCAGATCGAGACGGACCAGCTTGTAGTAACCCCCGTCGAACACCGCCTTGATCACGGATTCGGCACTGACCTTGTCGCCGTTCTCCAGATAGGGGGTCAGCGCCAGACCCAGTGCGGTGGACGTATTGATGACGGTGGTCTCCTGCTGCTGCGCCAGGTAGTTGCGGGTCGAATTGAATTGCACCCAATAGGTGGCGGCAAACAGCAATCCGAACAGCAGCAGCATGGTTGCCAATAGTTGTCTGTAGAGCGTCATAGGTTAATCATCCAAATTGACCGCAGGCCGAGCCAATCGCCCCGATGTCATGCGATTGCGTAAGTCTGTCCATAATCCCAAGCGGGATGATTGCCCGGCCAGTTCCCCTTGACCACGCGCCTTCATCAGCCACAAGTGACTACCGTTAAAACTGTAAATTGGCAACAAATCCGCCCGTTGGGTCGCCGGGCGAATTGATCCGACAAGATTGTCCAGAATCAGGGGTACTGCCGCAGGCGTCTCATAGTAAGCAACGACCATATGAAACTGGTTATAATCCAATGCCTTGACATATACCATTCGCATTTTTTCATCAGGGATGCCAAGTTCCAGCAAGGTAAAATACTTGGAAATGCTGAAGTCTTCACAATCTCCCCCCGCTGCGCCCAGAAATTCCAGCGGTGTCGCCCAATAATCCTTCTTGTGCCACAACTTGATGTCATCGATGAAACGCATCTGGTTGAAGAACTGGTTCACCTTCTCCAGCTTCTGCCGATCCGTCAGCCCCGCTGCCTTGTTCTGCATTGCCAAAGTGCGCCAGCTGGTGACCCGTTTTCCGGCCCTGGGGCCATAGGTCTCCTCCGCGCGCTTGACCAGTTTCATATCCTCCGGTGAGAGAGGCTGGCTGGCGCTGAGCAGCAGGGGGATCGCCAGCAGGGCCAGCCATAGCAGGCGAACCCGCCAGGGCGCACGTGCACCTGCGACAGCTCGATCCCCATCACGTCGGCTCCAGCCTGTCGATGCCACTTCTTTCTGTGTCATGACGCCGCCATCATCCCCTGACCGCCGGACGCATAAAAGAATGACTGCAGCACGCTGCAGCCATTCCCCTTGCCTGATATGACATCAGTGGCAGGGCCATCAGTTGTTGTTGGCCTGCCATTCAGCCGGTTGCTGCACATTCAGGGCATTGAGCAGACCACCGGTGGCATTGAGGATACGATAATCCGCCAACAGGGAGTCGTACTCGGCCGTGATGTAGCTGCGGCGAGCCTCGAACAGTTCGTTCTCCGTGTTCAGCACGTCCAGCAAGGTCCGTTGGCCCAGGCCGAATTGCTTCTTGTACGCCTGTACGGTGTCATAGCTGGCGTCCACGTGCTCTTTGAGGAAGACTTTTTGCTTGGCCAGCGACTCTTTGGCGTTCCAGGCGAGGCGGGTCCCCTCTTCCACCTGACGGAAGGCATTCATGTGAATGTCTTTGGCCTGGGAATAGAGCGCTGAGGTTGCCTTACTTTCTGCCAGATCGGACCCACCGCGGAACAGGTTGTAACGCATCCGGACCATGGCGGTGAGATCGTCGTTACGGCCTTTGACCGCATCGATGTCCTCGTTCCAGTTCTGATCCACTTCAAAGGCTACGTTCGGGTAGAACCCTGACTTGGAGCCTTCATGCTGGTACTTCGCCTCTTCGATGTCCTGCAGGGATGACAGCAGGGTCGGGTGAACCTCTGTTGCCGTCTTCAGCGCATCTTCCAGTGTTGCGGGCAGGAGCTGGGTGTTCGGTACTGGCTGAACGAGATCCTTGGGCACTTCATTGACGACACGGATAAACTCGCTCTCGGCATCCCGATAGTTGTTCTCCGCTGCCGCCTGATTGGAGTAAGCCCGAGCCACACGACCGTCGATCTGGGTCTGGTCAGCGGTCGACCCAAGACCGGAGTCGGTCCGTTTCTGGATGTCACTGCGGATCTGCTCGTGGGTTTCAAGGTTCTGCTTGGACAGCTCCAGGATCTCCTGCTGACGCAGCATGTTGAGATAGACCTCGGCCACGCGCAGGGCCGTGTTCTCCGCCTCGGAGATCATCGCCAGGCGCTGGGCCTGGGCGGCGGCATCGGTCCGTGCCACGTTGCTGCTGACATCAAAGCCGTCAAACAGCATCTGGCGAAGGCTGATCCCGGCCTCCTTGCGCGTCATGGAGTCATCGATCGTCTGTGAATTGGGACCTGCGGCACGGGTCGAGGGACTGTCAGTCTTCTCGTAACCGACGCCACCACGCAGATCAATGGTGGGGTAATAGCCGCCCTTGGCTCCATCATGCTGATACAGTCGTGCCTGATAGAGATCAAAAGCTTCCTTGATTTTCGGATGGGTAGCCAGTGACTGCGCCACTGACTGTTCCAGCGTCTGTGCCTGGCTCAGGCCCGGGAACAGTATGGTGCCACTAACCAGCATGGCAACAATCGTCTTCTTCATGGTATCTCCAGTCATGTTGTTTTTAGATTGTTGGCTTATCGTTCTCTCAGTGCCGACTGCTTAGCCCTCAAGATGGGTTTCAGCAAGTAGTCTAGGACACTTTTTTTACCAGTAATAATATCTGCACTGGCTAACATACCGGGGATGATGGGAAGTGCGTTAAGCTCATCGCCCAGATAACTCTTCTCGGTTCGTACTCGCACCAGATAGAAGGAATTACCCTCCTCATCCTGGATTGAGTCGGCACTTATCTGTTCAACCTTGCCATGTAAACCTCCATAAATAGTGAAATCATAGGCAGTTATCTTGACCACGGCCTCCAGTCCGGGTCTGAGGAACGCGATGTCCTTTGGCGACACCTTGGCTTCAACCAGCAGGGTGTCTTCCAGCGGCACTATCTCCATCAGGTCCATGCCCGGCTGAACGACCCCACCCAGCGTATTAATCTTCAGCTTTTTGATGGTCCCCTTGAGAGGCGCGATCACACTGGTACGATCGACTCTGTCCCTGAGGCCGACCTGACCCTCCGACAACTGGCTCAACTTGCCTTGACGTTCGTTTAGCTCGGTCTGGGAGTCCGCCCGGAATTTCAGGGCGATATCATTTCGCTTCGAGATGGTCTCCCGCAGTACCGAGTTGAGCTTGGGCACCAGCAGGCGGTTCGCCTCCAGCTCCCCTTGCATTTCGTTGACCTGCCGCTCCAGTTTAATTAGCTCCACTTGAGGAACTATACCCTCTTTTGCGAGAGGACGGCTGATGTTCAGCTCCTGACGAGCCAGATCAACGCTGCGGCCCACGGTCCGGATCTTGGCATTGAGCTCTATGGTCTCCTGCTCTTTCTGCTCGATCTGCTGTCCCAAGATGTAGAGCTGGTTCTTGAGGTTGTTTAACCGCGCCTCCTGCACCGATCTTTCACGGGCGGCATATTCGGCAAATACATTCTCGTACCCTTCGGGGAACTCGATGGCTTGTTTGTCGATGGCTACCTGTTCGCGCCAGCCCAGATTGGGCTCGTTCTTGACCACCACGCTGCGAATTTCGGCGCGCAGGCGGGCGATATCCCCCTTGAGGGTGACCAGCTCCTGCTCCCGTTCGCGAAAATCCGACTTGAAGCGGGTATCGTCGATGCGCAGCAGTGGCTGTCCCTTCTCGACGATGTCCCCCTCCTTGACGAAGATCTCCTTGACGATCCCCCCTTCCAGGTTCTGGATCACCTGCAATTGGCGCGACGGTATCACCTTGCCCTGGCCGACGGTCACTTCATCCAGCTCTGCCCAGGCTGCCCAGACGATGGCGCTGACAAAAAACAGGAAGCAGGCCCACAGCAGGACTCTGGCACGGGTGGGTGTCGTCAGCAGCACGGCGGCGGCGCCGTCATCCACGTACTCGAGATGCTCGGGTGCAGGCAAGACCGTATCTGAGGGCGTTTTCTTGAACCAGTGGTTAGCCATTCGCCGTCTCCTGCACCCGCACCTTGCCTTCCTTCAATTGCTGCAACACCACCTCTTTGGGACCGTCCGCCACTATCTTCCCCTGCTCCACGACGATGACCCGGGAAGCGACATCCAGCATGGAGGTCTTGTGAGTGATGAGGATAAGGGTGGTTTCGGGGCCGAGCCGTGCCAGCTCCTGCTTCACGTGCATCTCTGACTGGTTGTCCATGTTGGAGGTCGGCTCGTCCATCACCAGAATGGGGGGATCGTTGAGCAAGGCGCGAGCCAGCAGGATGGACTGACGCTGGCCACCGGAGAGCTGACGTCCCCCTTCACCTATCTGTCTGTCGAGACCGTTGGGATCCCGGTTGGTAAAGTTGGTGACCCCGGCCCGCTTGGCGGCGCGCAAGACACGGGCATCGTCCACCAGGGGATTACCCAGCATGATGTTGTCCCGCACGGAACCAAAGAAGAGGGTCACATCTTGCGGCACACAGCCGATGTTGCGGCGAATGATGGTCGGCGGCAGTTGGTCCAGCTCAAAGCCGTCCAGACGCACCAGGCCGTCAGTCGGGCGATAGAGGCCCATCAGCAATTTCTCCAGCGTGGTTTTACCCGCACCGATGCGTCCGATGATGGCCACCTTCTCACCCGGCTCGATGCGCAGGTTGATGTTGTGCAGGGTACTGCTCTCCATGCCCGGATACTTGAAGGAGACATTTTCAAACTCGATGCGCCCCTGGATGACCGGATGGTGGATGTACTGCCTGCCCTCCTCCTGCTCACCCGGCGTCATCATGATCTTCTCCAGGATCTCGAGCGCCGACTTGGCCTGGTTGTAGCGGGTGGAGAGTACCGAGAGCTGCACCATGGGGGCGATGGCCCGGCTCGACAGCATCACGGCCGCTATCATGCCCCCCATGGTCACCAACCCTTCCGAGATCTGGTAAACACCGACGATCACCAGTCCCACTGTCACCACCTGCTGGATGTAGCTCGCCAGAGAAGACATGGAGTTGGTGATGCGCCGGGTCTGCACGCCCCAGGTCGAGATATGGGACACCGCCTGCTCCCAGCGGTGCTGGAACATACTCTCGGCCCCGAAAATCTTCACGGTCTCAAGGCCCGAGATGCTTTCGATCAGATTGGCGTTCTTCTGGGAGGCGAGTCGGGAGCCCTCCTCGATGGATTGCTTCAGCGGTGCCTGAATGTAGAAGCTGTAGGCCACCAGGATCAGGATGGCGATGATGGGCACCACCACCATCACACCGGCGAAAATCCAGATGATGAAGAGGAAGAAGATGGCAAACGGCAGATCGATCAGGGTGGAGACGGTGGCCGACGTGAAAAACTCGCGCACCGATTCAAACTCCTGCAAGTGCTTGGCAAAGGCACCGGTCGACGCAGGCCTGGACTCCATCTTCATGCCCATCACCTTGGCAAAGATTTTGGCCGACAAGAGCACGTCGGATTTCTTGCCTGCAATATCGATGAAGTAGCTGCGCAGCTGGCGCATCACGAAGTCGAAGGTGAACACCACCATGGCTCCAACCGCCAGCACCCAGAGGGAGTCGAATGCCAGGTTGGGCACAATCTTGTCATAGACGTTCATGGTGAACAGGGGGCTGGCGATGGCAAACAGGTTGATAAGGATCGAGGCCACCAGCACATCCCGATAGATACCGCGGGACTCGAACAAGGTGCTCCAGAACCAGTGACCATCACGGGTCTCCAGCACTTTGGGCGAGCGCTCATCAAACTTGAACTGCCGCTTGACGTAGAACAGACGACCATTGTACTCGTCACCAAGCTGGGCAAGACTGACCCATTGGGCCGCGTCTCCGGCCTGGGGAAAGATGACCCTCGCCTGGGTCCGTTCTTCATTCCATTCAAGCAAGATGCAGGCGCCGCCATTGCGCGTCTGCAAGACGCAGGGCAGCAGCAGGGAGGAGATCTGTTCAAGGGGCTGGATCACTTCGCGGGCAGAGAGACCGCCCCGCTCGGCGGCACGACTGAAGAGCGCCGTGCTGAGACGCCCGGAGACCAGTGGCAAGCCGGTGGTGAGAGCATCCTGACTGTTGGGCACCCCGTAAAAGCGGGTCAAAAAGACCAGGCACTCCAACAGTTCATCTATATGGCTGGTTTCTGCTTGCATAGCATCCCATCAAACATGATTCAGAAGGTTGTCTCGGGGCCGAATATCCAAAGCCCGGCGGCGATCCGGAAAAACAGAACAGACCTCGCCACCCAGACCCACAACCCGATTAGCGCACAGAGCCGGGACACTGCATGTCTCGCCTCCCTCACAGATTTTCATGCCGGAAACGGAGGGGACATGCCGGGCACCTGATGTTGCCAAGAAATATGCCACCCGGTATGAAGAAAGCCCGCCCGGTATACAAACTGCAAAGAGTTATTGATAACTATATCTTTTTTCAAGCCGACCATCTTATCAAGGTGACTTGAACGAAACTATACTCCAAAGACTGAATTTCATCTAATAACCCACTGTTTTTTTTGACGAAATTAGAGTTGGCACTCGCCTGTGGAAGGGAGAGAAAAAGGGCGTCCCAGGCAGTGTCCCTGAGGGCCTGAGCGTGCCAGCGCCGCGGCAATGGCGGTCATGGCGCTCCAGCGATTCTCGCACCAGGCGGGGGCCAGCAGGGTCGGGCGGCGCGCCGACGCCGAGACCCTGTGATAGACCACCTCGGGAGGCGTGTACTGGATCATGGCGACCGCCGCCGCCACATACTGCTCCATCGTCAACACATCCAGCCGTCCCGCCTGCCACGCCTTGCCAAGAGTGCTCCCCTCCACCACATGCAGTGGGTGAAGCTTGATCCCCTCGACGCCGGTCTCCACGATACGGTGCAGGGTTTCCAGGCTGTTCATCGGCGCCTCGCCGGGCAGGCCGACGATGAGGTGGGCACACACCTTGATGCCCCGCAGATGGGCTCGGGCAACGGCATCGGCATAAGCGGCATAGCCGTGGCCCCGATTGATGCGTTGCAACGTCTTGTCGTTGGCGCTCTGCAGCCCGAGCTCCAGCCACACCTCATAACCTCTGGCCTGATAACCTGCCAGCAGATCCAGCACCGCATCGGGTACACAATCAGGGCGAGTTCCGACGCAGAGCCCCACCATGTCGCTCACCGACAAGGCTTCTTCATACATGCGCTGAAGGTACTCCACTTCGGCATAGGTGCTGGTATAGGCCTGAAAGTAGGCCAGATAGCGCCTGGCCCGGGTCACCTCGTCCCGGCGTGCCAGCAGTTGCTGCACCACGGAGAGTTGCTGGGCCGACTCGTCGGCAAAGGAGGAGACATTGCAGAAAGTGCAGCCACCCCGGCCCAGGGTGCCGTCCCGGTTGGGGCAGGTAAAGGCCCCGTGGATGGAGAGCTTGTGGATCTTCTGGCCGTGGCGCTGCTTGAGATCCTGGCCAAATGTATTGATGAGTTCGTGTAACTGCATGACACCTCCGAAATGAGGTGTCATTCTAGCGACGCAGCCCGGCGGGCAGGCTGCGCTGGATCAATCCCGCTCTCTACCCAAAAATCATATAAATATTCACGTTAGATGCGATAAATACCCAACAGTCAGCATTCACGGTCACTTTTGACAACCTGTCACTCCTGCCACCTGGAGAAAAGTGTCATAACCTCTCGCCCATAACCGGCTGTAACTACTGAAAAAATCCTGTTTAGTCTGCTTATGGACAAATGCAAGACGCAGGATCCTGAAATGTGATCCCCGCCAAGCACACCAGAGATGACTTTGTAAAATTACTACAGTTTCCCGCCACCATGCAGTCAACCACTAAACCGTCCATAACCAGAATATAAATCCAACAAATAAATAAAAAGCAGTTATAAATACACAAAAATGCTGATTGAGTCTCAAAAACCCACATTTTGTTATGGCGATGTAACATTGCAAACAAGCGGGATGTCCAATTGACCTTGCCCGAAAATCCCATTAGTTTGGAGATTCGCCACCTCAGGCGGACGGAACCACAAGAGCCAATCGCAATTTATGCAGTCTGTTGATGACAGTGCGATGGAAGGCCGAGCAAGGGAGAAATGCAATGTCACTATATGATCCAAAGCTGGAGAGGGATAACTGTGGCTTCGGCCTGTTGGCCCACATGGAAGGGGAAGCCAGCCACAAGCTTGTCCGTCTCGCGATGTCAGCCTTGGCTCGCATGCAGCACCGCGGCGGTATCTCCGCCGATGGCAAGACCGGCGACGGCTGCGGCCTGTTGCTGCAAAAACCCGACAGCTTCTTCAGAGCTGTCGCCGAAGAGAAGGGATGGCACCTGGGCCGCAACTACGCGGTCGGCATGCTGTTCCTCAACCCGGACCCCATCCTGGCCCAGGCCACGCGCGACATCATCGACGAGGAGCTGGAAAGAGAGACCCTGAGTCTGGTCGGCTGGCGCAAGGTGCCCATCGATACCAACGTACTCGGTTCCATCGCCAAGGCGTCCCTGCCCAGTATTGAACAGGTCTTTGTCAACGCGCCTCCGGGCTGGGTCGACAAGGATCTCGAGCGCCGCCTCTATATCGTGCGCCGCCGCATCGAGAAGCGCATCAGCGACGACTACTTCTATGTGGTCAGCCTTTCCAACCTGGTCACCGTCTACAAGGGACTGTGCATGCCGGTGGATTTGCCGCGCTTCTATCTGGATCTGGCCGACATCCGCATGCAGGCCGCCATCTGCGTGTTCCACCAGCGTTTCTCCACCAACACCAGCCCACGCTGGCCGCTGGCACAGCCGTTCCGCTACCTCGCCCACAACGGCGAGATCAACACCATTGCCGGCAACCGCCAGTGGGCCAAGGCGCGCAGCTACAAGTTCGCCACCCCGCTGATCCCGGATCTGCAAGAGGCCGCCCCCTTCGTCAACACCACGGGGTCGGATTCCTCCAGCCTCGACAACATGCTGGATCTCTTCCTGGCCGGCGGCATGGACCTGTTCCGTGCCATGCGCCTGCTGATCCCGCCTGCGTGGCAGAAGCACCCGAACATGGATGACGACCTGCGCGCCTTCTACGACTTCAACTCCATGCACATGGAGCCCTGGGACGGCCCGGCCGGCATCGTCATGACCGACGGTCGCTACGCCACCTGCGCACTCGACAGAAACGGTCTGCGTCCGGCACGTTACGTCATCACCAAGGACAAGTTCATCACGCTGGCCTCCGAAGTGGGCACCTGGGACTACACCCCGGACGAAGTGCTGGAGAAGGGCCGTGTCGGCCCGGGGGAGCTGTTCGTGGTCGATACCAGCAACGGCAAGATCTGGACCAGCTTCGAAATTGATGACGATCTCAAGAGCCGTCACACCTACAAGCAGTGGATGGACAAGCACTGCAAGCGCTTGGTGCCCTTCGAGCAGATGGACGATGCCAGCACGGGGTCGCGGGAATTCCCGGATGACCGGCTCAAGACTTACCAGAAGCTGTTCGGCTACTCCTTTGAAGAGCTGGATCAGGTGATCCGCGTGCTCGGCGAGAATGGCCAGGAGGCAGTGGGCTCCATGGGGGATGACACCCCGATGGCGGTGCTCTCCTCCAGCCAGCGTACCCTGTACGACTACTTCCGCCAGATGTTCGCCCAGGTGACCAACCCGCCCATCGATCCCCTGCGGGAAAATCACGTCATGTCCCTGGCCACCTGTATCGGCCGCGAGCAAAACGTGTTCAACGAGACCTTCGGTCACGCCCACCGGGTGCTGTTCCAGTCGCCGATCCTGCTCTACTCCGACTTCCATCAGTTGCTGGCCCTGGAAGGTGAGCACTACCGCCATGCGGTGCTGAGCCTCAACTACCAGCCCGAAGAGGGGCTGCAGGCTGCCCTCGAGCGCCTCTGCCACGAGGCAGCTGAAGCGGCCCGCAGCGGCGCGGTGCTGCTGGTCCTGTCAGACCGGGACATCAGCCCGGATACCCTGCCCATCCCGGCCGCCATGGCGGTGGGTGCGGTGCAGCGTACCCTGGTGGACAACAACCTGCGCTGCGACGCCAATATCCTGGTGGAGACCGCGAGCGTGCGCGACCCGCACCACTTCGCCGTGCTGCTGGGCTTTGGCGCCACCGCCATCTACCCCTACCTCGCCTACGAGACCCTCGCCAAGCAGGTAGAGGAAGGCGTGCTCAAGATGAGCCTGCGCCAGGCCATGCTCAACTACCGCAACGGCATCAACAAGGGCCTCTACAAGGTGATGTCCAAGATGGGCATCAGCACGGTGGCAAGCTACCGCTGCTCCCAGCTGTTTGAGGCGGTGGGCCTCTCCAAGGCTGTTGTCGAGCTCTGCTTCCGCGGCGTATCGAGCCGCATCCAGGGTGCCGACTTTGCCGACATCCAGCAGGATCAGATCAATCTGTCCCGTCTGGCCTGGCTCGGCCGCAAGCCGCTGACCCAGGGCGGCCTCTTGAAATTCGTCCACGGTGGCGAGTACCACACCTACAACCCGGACGTGGTGCAGACCCTGCAAGTGGCGGTGCGCTCCGGCAACTACGCCGATTACAAGGAGTATGCCCGTCTGGTGAACGAGCGGCCGGTCGCCACCCTGCGGGATCTGCTGTCGCTCAAACAGGGCACCACCCCGGTGGCGCTGGATCAGGTGGAGCCAGCCGCCAGGCTGTTCCCCCGCTTCGACTCCGCGGCCATGTCCATCGGCGCCCTCGGCCCTGAAGCCCACGAGGCCCTGGCCATCGCCATGAACCGCCTCGGCGGTCAGAGCAACTCCGGTGAAGGTGGCGAGGATCCCAAACGCTTCGGTACCGAGAAGAACTCTCGCATCAAACAGGTGGCTTCCGGTCGCTTTGGCGTCACCCCGCACTACCTGATGAACGCGGACGTGGTGCAGATAAAAGTCGCCCAGGGCGCCAAGCCCGGCGAAGGGGGCCAGCTGCCCGGTGACAAGGTCACCGCGCAAATCGCCCAACTGCGCTACTCGGTGCCCGGCGTGACCCTGATCTCCCCGCCGCCGCACCACGACATCTACTCCATCGAGGATCTGGCCCAGCTCATCTTCGACATCAAGCAGATCAACCCGAACTGCCTGGTGTCGGTGAAACTGGTGTCCGAACCTGGCGTCGGTACCATCGCCTGCGGCGTGGCCAAGGCCTATGCGGACTTCATCACCGTCTCCGGCTACGACGGCGGCACTGGCGCCAGCCCGCTCACCTCGGTCAAATACGCTGGCTCCCCCTGGGAGCTGGGCCTGGCCGAAACCCAGCAGGCGCTGGTGGCCAACGGCCTGCGCCACAAGGTGCGCCTGCAGGTGGATGGCGGTCTCAAGACCGGTCTCGACATCATCAAGGCGGCCATCCTCGGCGCCGAGAGCTTCGGCTTCGGTACCGGCCCCATGGTGGCGCTCGGTTGCAAATACCTGCGTATCTGCCACCTGAACAACTGCGCCACCGGCGTCGCCACCCAGGATGAGAAGCTGCGCCGCGAACACTTCACCGGCCTGCCGGAGATGGTGATGAACTACTTCAAGTTCATCGCCGAGGAGACCCGCGAGCTGATGGCTGAGCTTGGCGTCACCCAGCTCACCGACCTCATCGGTCGTACCGACCTGCTGGAAGCCCTGCCCGGCCTCACCGCCCGTCAGGCCAAGCTGGACTTGTCCGGCATCCTGGCGGCCCCGGTTGCACCGGCAGGCTCCAGTCTGTTCAGCCAGCAGCACAACCCCACCTTCGACAAGGGGCCCTTGAACCTCAAGATGGTGGAAGACCTGCTGGACGCGGTGGAAAACATGAGTGGCGGCGAGTTCCGCTACGACATCCGCAACACCGACCGCTCCGTGGGTGCACGTCTGTCCGGCGAAATCGTCAAGCGCCACGGCAACCAGGGTATGGCGGCCGATCCGGTCAAGGTGCACTTCAACGGCACCGCCGGCCAGAGCTTCGGCGTCTGGAACGCCGGTGGCCTTGAGATGATCCTCACCGGGGATGCCAACGACTACGTGGGCAAGGGGATGACCGGCGGCAAGCTGGTGATCAAACCCCACGTCGGCGTGGCGTTCAAATCCCACGAGGCGGCCATCATCGGCAACACCTGCCTCTATGGCGCCACCGGCGGCAAGCTCTATGCCGCAGGGACCGCAGGCGAGCGGTTCGCGGTGCGCAACTCAGGGGCCTTGGCGGTGGTCGAGGGGATTGGCGACAACGGCTGTGAATACATGACAGGCGGCATCGTCACCGTGCTCGGCAAGACCGGTGTCAACTTCGCGGCGGGCATGACAGGCGGTTTCGCCTACGTGCTCGACGAGTGCGGCAACTTTGCCAAGCGCACCAACCCCGAGCTGGTCGAACTGCTGGAGGTGGCGGATCTGGCCATCCACCAGGAGCACCTGCGCGGTATCATCACGGCGCACCTCAACGAGACAGGCAGCTCGCGTGCCGAGGAGATCCTGGCCAACTTCGACTCCTATGTGCCCAAGTTCAGGCTGATCAAACCCAAGTCCAGCGACGTCAAATCGCTGCTTGGCCACACCAGCCGTTCCAGTGCAGAACTCAGAATCCAGGCGCAATAAGGAGGGAACCCTATGAGCCAGAACGTATTCCAGTTTATCGATGTCCAGCGGGTCGACCCGCCCAAGAAGCCGCTCAAGATCCGCAAGATCCAGTTCGTGGAGATCTACGAGCCCTTCAACCAGGCCCAGGTCGGCATGCAGGCGGATCGCTGCCTCGACTGCGGCAACCCCTATTGCGAGTGGAAGTGCCCGGTACACAACTACATCCCCAACTGGCTGAAGCTGGCCAACGAGGGACGCATTCTGGAGGCGGTGGAGCTCTCCCACCAGACCAACAGCCTGCCGGAGGTATGTGGCCGCGTCTGCCCGCAAGACAGACTGTGTGAGGGTGCTTGCACCCTCAACGACAGATTCGGCGCCGTGACCATCGGCAACATCGAAAAATACATCACCGACAAGGCGTTCGAGATGGGCTGGCGCCCGGATCTCTCCAAGGTGGTCAAGACCGGCAAGCGGGTCGCCGTCATTGGCGCGGGCCCCGCGGGCCTTGCCTGTGCCGACGTGCTGGCACGCAATGGCGTCACCCCTGTGGTGTTCGACAAGTACCCGGAGATCGGCGGCCTGCTCACCTTCGGTATCCCCTCCTTCAAGCTGGAGAAAGAGGTGATGCAACGCCGCCGCGAGATCTTCGAGGGGATGGGGGTGGAGTTTCGCCTCGAGACCGAAGTGGGCCGTGACGTCACCTTCGCCGACCTGCTCGGCGAGTTCGATGCGGTCTTCCTCGGGGTCGGCACCTACAAGTACATGAAGGGCGGCTTTGCCAACGAAGAGGCGCCGGGGGTCTACGACGCCCTGCCCTACCTCATCTCCAACGCCAATCGCTTGCTGGGCTTTGAGAAGGCGCAAGCCGATTACATCGACTTCGCCGGCAAGCAGGTAGTGGTGCTGGGGGGCGGCGACACCGCCATGGACTGCGTGCGCACCGCCATCCGCCAGGGGGCCGATCGGGTGATCTGCGCCTACCGCCGGGATGCCGAGAACATGCCGGGCTCCAAGCGGGAGGTGAAAAACGCCCAGGAGGAAGGGGTGGAATTCATGTTCAACCTGCAACCTGTCGGGGTCGAACTGGACGCCCACGGCCGCACCTGCGGCATCAAGGTGGTGAGCACCGAGCTCGGCGCCCCCGATGCCAATGGCCGCCGCAATCCTGTGGTCATTGAAGGCTCCGAGCAGGTGCTGCCCGCCGATGCGGTGGTGATGGCGTTCGGCTTCCAGCCCAACCCCCAGCCCTGGATGGCAGAGCACGGCGTCGAGCTCGACGGCCGGGATCGCATCAAGGCGCCCGAGAAGGCCGAGTACGCCTTCCAGACCAGCAACCCCAAGGTGTTCGCCGGTGGTGACGCGGTGCGCGGCTCGGATCTGGTGGTGACCGCCATCTATGAGGGTCGCAAGGCGGCCGAAGGGATCATGGACTACCTGGCCGTGTGATCTGCCGCCATAACCAAGCAGCCATGCAAACAGCCCCGCTCGTGTGGGGCTGTTTCTTTATCTCGCCTTCGTGGGCAGTCGCGGCTAGATGCTCCAGTTCTCCGGCTGCCGTTCGGTCAGGGTGGAGATGTACTCGAAGGTACGGGCCCGCCTGGGGGTCGTGAACATCTGGCGCGCGCTGCCCGCCTCCACCACCTCCCCCCCTTCCAGAAAGATCACCTGCTGGGCTATCTGGGCCGCGAGGCGCAGGTCGTGGGTGGCGATCAGCATGGTGGTACCTTCGCGCGCCAGCTGGCGCAGCACGGCCAGCACCTCCAGCGCCAGCTCGGGATCCAGCGCCGAGGTGGGCTCGTCGCAGAGCAGCACCTTGGGGGATGGCGCCAGCGCCCGGGCAATGGCGACCCGCTGCTGCTGGCCGCCGGAGAGGGTGGCGGGCAACACGCCGGCCTTGTGGCCGAGCCCCACCTTGTCCAGCAGCGCCAGGCCCCTCGCCCTCGCCTTCTCCCTGGGCCACTTCAAGACGGTCACCAGCCCCTCCATCACGTTCTCCAGCACCGTCATGTGCGGGAACAGCTGAAAGTTCTGGAACACCATGCCGGTCTGCTGGCGCAGGGTCAGCACCTGCTGCCGTGACAGGTGATGGGAGAAGTCGAGCTCGCTTCCCCCCAGCACCAGCTGTCCCGCATCGGGTCGCTCCAGCAGGTTCACGCAGCGCAGCAAGGTACTCTTGCCGCTGCCGGAGGGACCGATCAGGGCGGTGACGCTGCCCGCGGCCATCGCCAGCCCCACCCCCTTGAGCACGGGCCTGCCACCAAACTGCTTCTCGATACCGCTCAACCGGATCATAGGGCGACCTCCCGGGTCTCTTTGTGGGTCAATCTGCGCTCCAGCCGATCTTGCAACAGGCTGAGCACAGAGCTGAACATCAGGTAGATGAGGGCCGTCTCGATATAGAGGATGAGCGGCTCATAGGTGACGGAGGCGAGGCGCTGGGCCGCCTGGAACAGCTCGGGCACGGTCACCGCCGCCGCCAGCGAGGTGTCTTTGACCAGGGAGATGAAGGTGTTGGAGAGGGGCGGTACAGCGATGCGCGCCGCCTGGGGCAGGATCACCCGTCCCATGGCCTGGGGCCAGTTCATGCCGATGGCGTGGGCCGCCTCCCACTGCCCTCTGGGGATCGCCGCCAGGGTGGCGCGGATGGTCTCCGAGCTGTAGGCGCCGATGTTGAGGGTGAAGCCGATGACGGCGGCGGTGAAGGCATCCAGCACTATGCCGGCGCTCGGCAAGCCGTAGAAGATGAGAAAGAGCTGCACCAGCAGCGGCGTGCCCCGAACAAGCCACACATAGAAGCGAGCCAGGGCCACCAGGGGAGACGGGCCATAGAGCCTGGCCAGGGCCACCAGCAAGCCGAGCAATATTCCCAGCACGAAGGTGATAAGGGTGAGTGGCACGGTAAAAATAAGCCCCGCACTGAGCAGGGGCCAAAAAGAGTCGATCATTAACTGCAACCAGGCCGGCACGTTAATATCCTCAGTTGTTATTATATTGTCGCGATATTATTGCGAGACGTCGGTACCGAAATATTTCTGCGATATTTTCTGATATTCGCCATCCTGCTTGGCATTGCGCAGCGCCTGATTGATGGCAGCCAGCAACTCGGGTTGCCCCTTGGCGAGCAGGGCGGCAGATTGATCCCCCTTGGCCTCGCTGGCCGCCACCTTCAATTTGGCGTCCGGCTTCTGTTTCTTGAAGTCGAGGAACGAGAGGCTGTCGTTGATGGTGGCATCCACCCGCCCGGTCAGCACCAGTTCGAGTGACTGGTTGAATCCCTCGGTGGCCACCACCTCGGCGCCCGATGATTTCGCCAGCTGGGCGAAGTTGCTGGTCAGGGACTGGGAGGATTTCTTGCCCTTCAGATCGGCAAAACTCTTGATGCTTTGGTTGTCGCTGTGCACCACGATCACCGCCTTGGAGGTGATGTAGGGATCTGAAAAATCATATTTTTTCAGCCGTTCAGGGGTGATGGCCACTTCGTTGAGCACCAGGTCGTAGCGCTTGGCGTCCACCCCGGCGATGAGCCCGTCCCACTTGCCCTCGACGAACTGCGGCTTCACGCCCAGACCGCTTGCAATCAGCTCGCCTATCTCCACGTCAAAGCCCACCAGCTTACCGCTCTTGTCGTGGTAGGTGAAAGGAGGATAGGTCCCTTCGGTGCCGATCTTGATCACTCCGGCCCGCTGGATCTCGGCCAGGCTTGACTGTGCCTGTACCGATGTCATCAGTACCAGCGGAAGTGCCGCCATTAAAAACAGGGAGTGCCGTTTTTTCATTATTCACCTCGTTATATTTATGAACATCCAGAGCGCTTGCCAACCACCACAAAATAAAACCAGCCGGTTATCATGTTTAATTTAAATTAATTATCGGTAGAGATAACCTTCATAGTGCTTGCTGGCGGTATGGATGAAACATAACGTGGCTCATGGCATGACCCAACCATGAAATACGGGGATATTTAGCGAAATAATGGATAACGAAAAAATAATGGCCGGGCTGGCCGAGGAATTGCCCCGCTGGCGGCGCTCCGTCAGCGGAAACCATATCAGGCGGGTTGCAGCTCCCGCGGGATGGCAGTGGCCCAATCACGACACAACGTATCAATCGGGCCAAAATTCAGTCTGATGGCAAATGGGATTGCCACGCACCACGTGGAAGGTAAAGGCGCGATGGCGCGCGCCTTGACGTCACCGTCAGTGATCACCCCTTCGGTCACCACCTCCCGCCCTGCTACAGCAGGCGGACGATGTCGACATTCCAGGGCCCGGCCGCCGGGTAGCGCCGATGGATCTCGACGAAGTTGACCCGCCCCGCGCGCCGCTCCCCCAACGTTGGCCAGTCACAGAGAAAGTCATCGCTCAGCCACCTGGGGGTCTTGACGAAATCGTTGCTTTGCATGGCCTGCCAGTAGGCCTCCACAACTGCTTTTGGTTCCATGGTCTTGTTTTCCATGCCTTTCCCCTACAACCGCACCACCAGCCACTCCCCCTTGCCCACCGGCACCAGGGAAGTCAGGAAATCGGGGTCACGCCGCACCTGTGCCATCCACTCCCTCATCTCGTCTTCATGGGAGATGGCATTGTCCACCACCAGCAGGCCACGAGGGGCAAGCAGGCGCTGGATCTCGGGCCACCAGGCCTGGTAGTGGCGGCGATCGGAGTCCAGAAAAATGAGCTGATAGCCCGCCGTCGGCAGGCAGGGCAACAGGCTGCCGGCCTCCCCCGCCAACTGCTCAATCCAGGGAGTGAGCCCGGCCCGCTCAAAGTTGGTCGCCGCCATGGTCCGTTTGCCCTCGTCCAGCTCGATGGTGGTGACCCGGCCCCCCAGCCGTTTCACTGCCTCGGCCAGCCAGAGGGTGGAGTAACCGTTGGAGGTGCCGATCTCCAGCACAGCCTGCGCCCCCCTCGTCTGCACCAGCATCGCCAGCAGTTCGCCGGTGTCGCGGGTAATGTTGAGCATCTTGCTGCCACGGGAGTGTTGCGCGCCGTCATTCTGCTCGCCAAAGCGCTCCAGCTCCCGTTTCAGTTGTTCCAGTGCCATGTCTCCTCCTTGACGGTGTAAACGAGTCGGCCCGGTGCATGGCATGGCTGGACCGCCCCTCATGTTCATCATTTTGCTATCGACCCACTCGGTGGCCCATCCCCTGCGTCATCCGGATAAAGACGATACCCTGGATGACCATGTGATCACGCTGGTGCACTGCTGCTGGCGGGAAAGCCAATCTTCACGCGGTCTGGCGGTGGCCCCCCGCGCCGTCGGGCTGCTGGATACCAAGGGCAAGCCGCAGATCGCCTAGGGGGCCACCCGGGTAAAGTCGACGGCGGGGCAGCTGGGCGCCACGCCCTTGGTCAGCGTCAAGGGCTGGGCACGATAGCTGAGCCGGTAGCGGCCCGGTTGGGACAGGTCGTAGGCCTGCGCCAGGTCCGCATCGGCCTGGCTCTGCTCCCCCGCCCCCAGGTGCAGGAAGTCGCCGTCCCCGGGGGTACCTCGCTTGGCAAGCGGCCCTCGATAGTCCAGCGGCTGCCCATCGCGGGTCAGGTCGATGGCATCGGCAAACCACCCCTCGAAGGGGGTGAACCAGGTCAATACCTCGAGGGGCGTCTCCCCCCGGTTGGTCAGGGTCATCACCAGGGGCAGGGGTTCGTTCACCCCGCTCTCTGCGCTGACCGACAGCTCGCACTGCAAGGGCGCCAGTGCCAGGGTGGTAAGCAAGAGTGTCATCATGGTGCCTCCGTCAAAAAAAGGGGCCATCCGGCCCCTGTTTGCAACTCAATTTTCGCTCGGGGTATTCTCGGCGAAATATTCGTGGTTGTCGGCATTGTTCAGGGCCTTCTGGGGATCCGTGCTCGCCAGATTGCGCGCATTGGCCTGACCGTATCCCAGATCGTCGGTGCCCGCCACCACGTTGAAGTGGCTCAGCTCGTGGACAATGGTGCCGGCGCGGGAATCGGTCCCGGTGACCGGCGCAGTCCAGAAGCTCTTGCACAGATAGACCTTGTAGGGCTGGTCCGGATAGACATAGGCAAAGTAACTCTGCTTGCAACCGCAGTCGAAGGTGAGCGGCTTGTTGTCGATGGCATCCTTGATCTTGCTGAAGTTGGTCTCGGCCTGGTTCCAGCGGGTGGCGTCATAGGCGCCAAACCAGCTGCGGTAGCGCTGTCCATTCGGCTTGTCCACCGCGAGGTAGCTGCTGGAGTTGTTGGCGATGCCACTCGCGGCATCGAGCGCAGCCAGGATGTCGCTCTTCTGGGTGTTGGTGCAACGGCCGCTGAAGCTGACCGAGGCGCTCACCGCCTGGGGCTCGGCCACCGCCGCCTTGGCCAGCACCCGCTCGTCGCTCACCCCGTCCACCCAGAGGGTCACGGCATTGGACTCGCTCGCCTGGGCCTGTTTGGCCTTGGCCGCTTTCCCCTCCTGCGCCACGGTCGGCAGCAGGTAACGGATGCTGTACTGGCCCTGGGCACTCATGTCGTAGAGACCGGAGACCTCCGCCTGCACTGTCAGGCTCTGGCCCGCCTTGAGCAGTTGGTAGTCCTTGTCACTCGGGGCGGCCCGCTTGATCAGGGCCCCTTCGTAATCCACCGGCTGGCCGTCACGCTCCACCTGGAACAGGGGAGCATCCTCGCTGCCCGGCAGTTGCCATTTGAGCAGACGAACCGGCTTCTCCCCGGTGTTGGTC
Organism: Aeromonas sp. s6; assembly: GCF_040907815.1. Taxonomy (NCBI): domain Bacteria; kingdom Pseudomonadati; phylum Pseudomonadota; class Gammaproteobacteria; order Aeromonadales; family Aeromonadaceae; genus Aeromonas; species Aeromonas sp. s6. Next base: position 39,480 of record NZ_JBFOCN010000015.1, on the reverse strand, counting down.
AGGGTCAGGTTGACGCGCACATCGTCTGTGCTGCCCTCCACCAGGGTGAGCCGGGCATCGAGTCCGGCGGCGCAGAGCGGGGACGCCAGCACGCCGGCCAGCAACAGGGCAATTGGAGTCGCTTTCATCATGTTTCCTCATTCATTGAGTGTCGCCTTGTCAGGCGGTCTGCTTCCTTTAAGGCCCTCTTTGGGGCCCATCCACCCTAGAGCAGAAGCACCACCCCACCATCCCTCCATATGGGGGACGCCCCCCATCAGAGGGGGAGCCCCTTGGCTGCGACAAAGATTGCCCGCCCGGCCCGAGCGTGCAGGTAACCCCGTGGGGTGCATTTGCCATAAAAAAACCCGGCGCAAGGCCGGGTGACGGGATGAGAAGGCGGGATCAGGAGGACAGCAGCGCCAGGGCAGGCTGCGCGTTGCCCGGCATCAGCCGATAGGCCTTGTGGTGCTTGACCAGGGTGGTTTTCTTGTTGCCCTGGCTCAGCAGCAGGCCCCAGGCAAATGCCGCCTCGGCCAGTACCTGCTCGTCCCCGCGCACATAGAGGGTGAGGGGCTTGACCAGCTCACCCCCCTCGATATGGCCCTGATACTCGCTGGCCGAGATGATCAGGCTGGATTGCCCCTGGCTCAGCAGCCGCTGCCGGGTGTTCAGTTCGCTGTCGGTGAACACCAGCCAGCCCGCCCCCTCCAGCGCCAAAAGCAGATCGGCCAGGCGCGCCCCCAGCTGTACCGGCTCATGCATGGCACGCTCATACTGGCGCTGCACCCGCTCAAGCAGCCCCTTGAGATCGGCCCCCGCCCCCAGCGTCCGCCCCAGTTGCACCCAGGTCTTGAGATCCTCCATCACCAGCCGGGAGAAGCGTTTTTCCTTGAGAGAATCCGCCATCCAGGTACAGAGAAAGTGGCTCTCCTGAGCGGGGGTGCGTTTGCCCGTTTTCTGGGCGGCGGTGCGCTCCAGCTCCGCCAGGCTCTGGCGGGCCATCTCGAGCAGGGCCTGATTGTAAGCAGGAAGGGTCATCTCGGATCCTCTGAAACGGGGCGGCCAGGGGCCGCGTCATCGACAGCACAAAGGCGCCAGTGGCGCCTTTGGAGAGTAAACGCCCCTCCCCGACCGGGAGGGTGCGACGTTGCCTTATTTCGGCTGACGGGGCTTCTTGGCCGCCGCCAGACGCTTGAGGCGCTGGCCTTGCAGTTTCGCCTCGGCCATGGCCTGGGCGGCGGCATTGTCTTCACGCTGCGGGCGTTTGCCGAAGCGGCGGCGCTCCTGCAACTGCTTGATAAGGTCGTCACGGCTGCTCACCTCGTAACCCGGCACCATGATGCGGCGGATTTTCTGGCCGATGAGGGCTTCGATCTCCAGCAGGGTGCGCTCCTCCTCGCGACTGACGAAGGAGATGGCCATGCCGCTCTTGCCAGCGCGACCGGTTCGGCCTATACGGTGCACGTAATCTTCCGCGAGGAACGGCAGATCATAGTTGACCACGTATTCCAGGCTCGGAATGTCCAGGCCGCGGGCGGCCACCTCGGTGGCCACCAGCACCCGCAGCTTGCCTTCGGTGAATTCACGCAAGGCGCGGCGACGGCTCCCCTGGGCCTTGTCACCGTGCACCACGGCAGACTTGATGCCGTCGAGGTTGAGCTCCTCCACCAGTTCATCGCAGCTCTCGCGGGTGCTGGCAAACACCAGCACCTGCTGCCAGTTCTGCTTGCCGATAAGCTCGGAGAGCAGCTCGCGCTTGCGCTTCTGTTCCACCGGATAAACGGTATGGCTCACGGTGTCGGCAGTGGAGTTCTGCTTGTCGACGGCCACCACCTGGGGTTTGTCCAGCATGAGGTTGGCCAGCTTTTTCACCGCCTCGGAGAAGGTGGCAGAGAAGAGCAGGTTCTGGCGGGTCTTGTTGACCGCCTGCAGGATCTGCTGCACATCGGCGCTAAAGCCCATGTCGAGGATGCGATCCGCCTCGTCCAGCACCAGGGTCTCGACCCCGGAGAGGCTCAGGTTGCAGGCGGTGAGGTGCTCGAGCAGACGGCCAGGGGTGGCCACTATGATGTGTGCGCCCGCTTTGAGCTTCTTGGCCTGCACATCCTGTTTGCCACCACCCACGATGGTGAGGGTAGTGATATCAAGATACTTGGCGAAATCGTTGATATTGCTCGCCACCTGGGCCGCCAGCTCGCGGGTCGGGGTCAGGATCAGCACGCGGGCATTGGAAGGCTGCACCGGCGCCGGGTTGTCTACCAGACGTTGCAGGAGGGGCAACGCAAAGGCGGCTGTCTTGCCGGTACCGGTCTGGGCACTGGCCAGCACATCGCGGCCACGGCGAATGGCCGGGATGGCCTGGCTCTGCACAGGGGTCATCTCCTGATAACCGCAATCTGAGATGGCGCGCAAAATCTCGGGGGCAAAATCGAACGATTCAAATCTCATGTTGGGTTCCTGTGTTCCAGCGGAGCTGTAGTTGGCGTGGGTGGCCTGGGCCGGCGTGTGGCCTGGCATCGGCGAGGCGTGGAGCCAAGGACGGCTGGGTCTGACATCAGATCAGAAGATGAGCCGGAAAATGGCGGGCGCGAAGTGTAACAGATAGGCGACAGGAATGCCGCCTCAAATGGCCTGTATTTTTCCGGGGGCTGCGCTCTCCAGACGCGGCAGCAGGCGCAGCCCGGGCAGTGAGATCAGCGCACCCGCTTGCTCGGACGCTTGAGCAGCCGCATGCCGATGGCCGCCACCGCGATGACGAACAACCCGAAAGAGGTGACAAGCAGGCACTTGGTCAGCAGCTCCTGATGATGGGCAAAGACCGGGGTCGCCATCACCATCTTGCCGGCCATGCTCAGCACCAGGGACCAGAGGAAGGCGCTGGCAAAACTCGCCACGGCCACCCGCAGCAGGTGCAGGCGGGAGACTCCCATCAACATGGGGGTCAACACTCTCACGAAGGGGATGAAACGGGACACGAACATGGCCCAGAAACCGTAACGATCCAGCAGTCGGGAGGCCCTGGGCAGGCTCCCTTCCGGGATCATTCGATCCACATGGCCCATGAAACGGGTGCCATGCAGTGCCTGCCCCTGCCAGTAGGCGAGCACGCTCCCTATCCCGGCCGCGAGCGGCAGATAGAGCAAGGTCACCTCGGGTCCCAGCACCCCCATGCCCACCAGACCGCCCGCCAGCAGCACCAGGCTGTCACCGGGCAGGGGCAGAAAGACGAAGCTCGATTCAAGGAAGAGGATCACCACCAGACAGGTGACGAGCAGACCGATTGCCTGCATTTGTATAAGCTGATCAAAATCCTGATGCCATATGGCAAGCAGCATGTCCTGCATCTGGTGTGACTCCCATCAACGTAATGCGCATTCGTCATGATGACCCGAAGGCCCCGTCTGGTAATCCATCCCTGCTACCACCCCAATGTTCGTATGGGAGGCCTCTTATACACCCGGGGAACTGAACAATAAATTAATGTCTGTGTTTTCTGCCCAGCGGTTCCCCCTTCTCGCCCCCCCCTGCCCCTGCCAAAGCGAGGGCAACCTGGCCCATCAGACCAGTGTGCATGCCCCCAAAACAGGACGGGTCGGCCCTTGCCAGGCTGCCAAGCCAGATGAAACCCGTTACAGTGTGAACATGCCCCGATGGACGGGGTACTCATGGAGCCAGGTATGGCAAGACAGCTCTCTTCTCACACACTTTCCTTGCTGGCGGTGCTTGCCGGCGTCTCTGCCGGTCTTGTGACAAAGGCCCGTGCCAGCGACGAGAGCCTGGTGCAACAGCGCGCCAACGCCGTCGTCTCCCTCATGAGCTACGCCGTGGTGCCGGATATCACCGCCAGCAACCTGAATATCGGCAGCGGCACCAACGACACCTCCGCCCTCACCATCACCCAGCTCGGGGGTGGCGCCACCCTGAGCGAGGATGTTCCCCTCTATCTGGAGGGCACCCTGGGCTACAGCCGCTACGATCCCCAGTTCGTGTTCACTGATGGCAACGAGACCCGCACCATTCCCACCAAATGGAACAGCCTGAGCGCCACCGGCGGCATCGGCTGGGATATCGGCGTCCACCGGGATCGCTTTGGTGGCAATCTGGTGCTGCGGCCCATCGCCAATGTCACCCTGGGCACGGTGGCCAGCGACCTTCGCATCGGGGCCGCCCTGCTCGAGCACAGGAGCGGCCAGAATCTGGACTTCCTCGACGGCGGCACCCTCAATGTCTATGGCCTCGGCGGCTCATTGATGCTGGACTATGAGCTCTTCTCCGCCGCCCAGGATATCGATGCCGAGCTGCGCTACTCCTACCAGCATCTGCAAAGCTTCACCGGCACCGCCGAGAGCGTCAGCGGTCAGGCCGATGCGGAAAACCTCGGACTTTACCTGCGCCGCCGCGCCCCCCTGTGGCACTGGACCCTGCTGGACAGGCCCCTTCGCTACGTGCTGGAAGGAGCCAGAACCGAATACCTGGGGCAGCAACGGGGGCTGCTCGGTTTCAACAGCCTCAACTCCCTGGGACTTGGCCTCGAACTCGACAGCAGCAAGTACGACATCTTCATCACCCGCACCCGGCTGGTGGCCCGCTATATGTTCAGCAACAGTACCAGCGGCTACTCCATCGGACTGGCGATGAGTTTTTAGCGCAGCAAGGCGACATGAACCGTCCCCATCACCAAATCTCTGACTGAACGCACATTTGACTCCATTGCCGCTATGAGGTCCCACCTGTATCTCCTAGCATGGGGATACGGACGGTGGGTGAAGACGTGAAGCAGAACCACGCCGGGGATTGTGGTCAGGCTGACTGCCTACTGTTGAGCAGAGAACACATGACATTTCCAGGGACAGGGAGCTTGTTATGGCCAAATTTCTGAATACCAGCGCAACCAACTATTTCCTCGAAGAGCTGATAAAGGATGCCAAGGAGCGGTTAATCCTGATCAGCCCCTTTCTCAAACTCAATGACAGGATCAAGGAGCTGCTGACCGACAAGAACCGGCTCAAGATCGATGTGCGGATCGTCTATGGCAAGAGCGAACTCCAACCGGAAGAGATCAGCTGGCTCAAGGAGCTCACCTATATCCGCACCAGCTTTTGCAAAAATCTCCATGCCAAGTGCTACCTCAATGAGGAGATGTGCATTGTCACCAGCCTGAACCTCTACGAATTCAGCCAGGTGAACAACAACGAGATGGGGGTGTTGATCCGGCGGGCGGATGACAGTGAGCTGTACCGCGATGCCTACGATGAAGCTCAGCGCATTATTCGGGTGAGCGAGGAGGTGCGCATCACGTTGGAGCGCGTCGCAAGCGACAGTGACCCGCAGGACAACGTGGCCGCCCATGCAGGTACAGCACCGGTTTGTCCAAAATGCGGCACAACCATGGTACTGAGGACCAGCAAACGGGGAGATACCAAGGGTAACAGCTTCTGGGGCTGCCCCGAATACCCCAAGTGTCGCAGCATCATCCCCATCGAGACCCATCCCTGACCGGGATCTGTGAAGGCTAAATCACATGGATATCACTGCTGCCATAGCGCCGCTGCTGACTCAGCTCTGGTTTCTCCTGCCACTGCTGTTGATTGCCACCCTGCTCAAAACGGCCTGGTTCAAAGGGATGGTCGGGGAGTGGTTTATCAATCTCTGTATTCGGCTATTTCTCGACAAGCGGGAATATCGCCTGCTCAAGGACGTGACCCTGCCCACCCCCCAGGGCAGCACTCAGATCGATCACGTGATCGTCTCTCGCTTCGGGCTATTCGTGATTGAGACCAAGAACATGAAGGGCTGGATATTCGGCAACCCGACCCAGAAAAGCTGGACCCAGCAGATCTATCGCCGCAAGCACAGCTTCCAGAACCCGCTGCATCAGAACCACCTGCACATGATGACCCTCAAATCCCTGCTGGGGCTCTCAGACAACCAGCTTCACTCCGTCATCTTCTTTATCGGCGACTGCACCTTCAAGACCCCTATGCCGCAGAACGTGATGAACCGCGGGCTCATTCGCTACGTCAAGGGTATAACCACGCCGGTATTGGCCGAGAGCGAGGTCGCTCACGTTGTCGACACCATTCAACAAGGGCGACTTGCCGCCAACTGGCAGACTCACAGACAGCATGTCACCCAGCTCAAGACTCGTCATGCCGACCCATCCGCCAACCATGTTTCCACCCGCGAACCTGTCAGGCAATCAGTTGCAAACCCACCCTCACAGAGCGTATCGCCACCGGACAATCCACCCCCGATCTGCCCCAGATGTGGCAGCACCATGGTATTGCGCACTGCCGGTAGAGGTGACAACAAGGGAAAACCGTTCTGGGGATGCCATGAATTCCCCACATGCAGGGGGACCAGAGCGCTGATGAAGTAGATGGGAAGGCTGAACGACGGAGGCATAAAACAAAGGCGGCCAATTGGCCGCCTTTGTTATTTCAGCAAATCAGCGGATCGTTGCCATCTTCTGCACGCAGCGCTGCTCGCGCTCATCCACCCGCTTGGCAAACCAGGCGGTGGTGAGGTTGCGGGTGATCTTGGGGCTCTTTAGCTGGATACCGGGCAAGATGGCGCGGGGTTGCCGTGTCCCGGCCTGTTTGTCGGCCAGGGCGAAGACCCTGTGGTAGAGATCGCTTTTGGCAAAGTCGCTGCTGTCCCCGAGCTTCAGGCTCTGGTGAATGGCCTGCTTGCTCATGTTGACGCGGCTGGCGATGCTGTGGACCGCGAGTTCGGTCTTGCCGGGCAAATCCGAGTCGTAACGGATGAGATCCCCGTCCAGGGCCAGGGGCTTGCCACTCACCCGGCTTACCGCCGCCTGGAAGGCCGCATTGCGGCTCGCGTACCAGCCCGCATTGAAGTCGGCGAAGCGATAGAGGGTATCCGGGTAGTCGGCGGGATAGCCGAAGATGTGTTTGGTGCCAAACCAGATGCCGCCGCGACGAGTGAACACCTCGTGGCGAATGGACTCCTTCACGGGATAGGGGTAGCCACGGGCGTTGGCCTCAGCAAAGGCGACGCTCACCTGCATGGGGCCGCCGGTGCGTACCGGGTTGAGATTGCCAAAGAGCTGCTTGCCCATGGGGACGCTGCCTATCATGTCTTCGAAGATCTCGCTCATCTCCCGCTCGGTGCGAAGTTTGTCGATGCGCTCGGCATAGCTCTTGCCGGTGGGGGATTGGATGGAGAGGGCCGTGCGCACCATGAACTCGGGGATGAGCAGCTTGCCGGCCCGGGCATTGATCTCCTTCCAGGCAATCTTGTTGAGGTTGGGCACCACGGGGTCCGCCTGATAGGTCGCCTCCTGCTCCGCCACCGCCAGCACGCTGCAGACGTTGTGATCGCTCACCGTCAGCCCCTGGGTGGTGAGCGCCGTCACCACGTCATTGGCCCAGCCTGGCTTGTCCACCACGCTGCGCGGCAGGAAGCGCACGATGCGGCTCTTCATGTCGGCCGGTTTTTGCGGCTGCATCGCCTTGGGAATGGGGCGCCCCGCCGGCGTCGCCGGGCTGGTCGGGGCGGGAGGCTCGCTGGCACAACCCGACAGCAGGGCAAGGGAAAGCAGTGACAGCCAGCGCCAATGGGCATCAAACAAGGAGTGAGAGGGGATCATGAAGGCTTCCTGAAGAGCGGGACCTGCCCCTCATCGCGAATGAGAGGGCTCGAATGCATGGAGGCGGACATTGTAGGGAACAAGTCTGACAAGATGAAGGCGGATGAACCGGCTGGCCCGCTGGCTGCGGCATTCCCTGGCGTCATCACGCCAGCTCCACCCGGTTGCGTCCCAGGTGCTTGGCCTGATAGAGGGCGAGATCGGTGCGCTGGAGCAGAGCATCCACCCCCTCCCCGCTCTGGCTGATACCCAGGGCAAGGCTCACGGTGAATCTTACCCCGTCACCTGAGACCAGCTCTTCGGTCGCGCACCTTATCTGCTCCGCCAGCGCACGGGCCTTGTCGCCCGTCATGCCGGGCAGCCAGATGGCAAACTCCTCTCCCCCAAGGCGTGCCACCACCCCATCCAATGGGCAGAGCTGGCGCAGCAGGGTGCTGAATTCACGCAGTACATTGTCGCCAATCGCGTGGCCATAGCGATCGTTGATCAGCTTGAAGTGATCGAGATCCAGCAGCAGGAGCGGCGTCCCCTCCTCTCCGTGCGCCTCCAGCACGGCGCGAAACGCCCGGCGATTGGAGAGCCCGGTCAGCTCGTCTGACATGGCGAGGGAGGAGAGCCGCATCTGGGTGCCATACATCTGCTGCACCATCAGCAGCACACCCCAGGCCGAGGCCAGCATGCCGACCGTGCGCAGGCTATCTTCCACCGTGGAGAGCCACCAGGGCTGGAAATAGGCCTCATCCATCAGATCGATGACGCCGGAGACGAGCCAGAGGGTCAGCCCGCCTGTGAGGGAGAGATAGGTTTTCAAGGTGATCTGGGCACACTGCACCACCCAGAACATGAACAGCAGGGTCAACACGTTGAGCGCTTCGGCCAGAGCCCCGACGGTATAGAGGTTGTGCTCTGCCAGGGGATCAAAGCTGACCCCGGCCAGGATCCCCGTCAGCAGCAGCAGACAGGGCAGGCTCACCAGCACGAAACGACGGCAGGGAGGGAGCGAGAAGAACCGGGCGGGGTGAACGGATAACCTGAGGGGAGTCTTCATCATGTTTTGGGCTCCAAGCGCGCATGTCTTCTATCCCGAATGGCAGCCGTTGGCTGCCATCGCCAGCGAACCCCGACGGCATTCCTGGTGGCAAATCACTGATATTGTGGGCCGATTTTTCCATAAAAAACAATCCCCTCACCATATGGGTCAGGGGATTGTTGCAACGGGGACGGCGCGATCTGCCGTGACATCGGGGTGGGCGGCCCTTCCCTGCTCGCCCTCACGGCAAGCGGGCCGTGCCGCCTCAGGCGCTCTGGCGCAGGGCCTGATGCTGGGCGGCGCCGTTGATCACCGCCTGCAGGGAGGCGTTGACCACGTCGCGACCGACGGCGACGCCACACATCCGGGTGCCCTCGACGCTCAGCAGCACATAAGCGGCGGCGCGGGATTCGGTGCCGGCGGTGAGCGCATGCTCGGAGTAATCCAGCACATCGATGTGCATGCCGGTCTGACGCTGCCAGCCGTTGACCAGGGCCGTGATGGCACCCTCCCCTTCACCGCACAATTGCAGGGTGCCGTGGGGGGTCTGCAACTCCAGGCGCAGGCTCTCCTGACTGTCATGACCGAGCTGGAAGCGCCCGATGCGATAGCCGTGGGCCGGCTCAAGATAGTGCTGCTCGAACAGGGTGCGGATCTGCTCCGGGCTGATTTCGCTGCTGCTCGCCTCAGCCTCGGCCTGCACCCGGCGGCTGAAGTCGATTTGCAGCCAGCGCGGCAGTTGCAGACCGAGGTCACGCTCCAGCAGATAGGTCACCCCTCCCTTGCCGGACTGGCTGTTGATGCGGATCACCGCCTCGTAGCTGCGACCGAGATCGGCAGGATCGATGGGCAGGTAAGCCACGTCCCAGTAGTGATCCGGTTTTTCTGCCGCGAGAGACTTGCGGATGGCGTCCTGGTGGCTGCCGGAAAACGCCGTGTAGACCAGCTCGCCGGCATAGGGGTGGCGCGGGTGCAGGGCAATCTGGGTGCAGGCCCCCACGGTGGCGACGATGGCATCCATGTCAGACAGGTCCAGCTCGGGGTCAATCCCCTGGCTGTAGAGGTTCATGGCCATGGTGACGATGTCCATGTTGCCGGTGCGCTCCCCGTTGCCGAGCAGGGTGCCCTCGATGCGATCCGCCCCCGCCAGCACCGCCAGCTCGGCGGCGGCCACCCCGCAGCCTCTGTCGTTGTGGGTGTGGATGGAGATGCTCACCTCGGGTCGCGCCTTGAGGTGTCGGCAGAACCACTCCACCTGATCCGCAAACACGTTGGGGGTGCTCACCTCCACCGTGGCGGGGAGGTTCAGGATCATGGGACGGGCAGCGGCACGCCACTCGTCGATGACGGCGTCACACACCTCGACGGCGAACTCCACCTCGGTGCTGCTGAAGCTCTCCGGAGAATACTGGAAACTCCACTCGGTGCCCGGATTGCGGGCCGCATACTCCCGCACCCAGCGCGCCCCCTGCACGGCGATGGCCTTGACCCCGTCCTTGCCTGAGTTGAACACATAGTTGCGCTGGGTCGGGTTGACCGAGTTGTAGACATGGACGATGGCGCGCTTGGCCCCCTTGAGCGCCTCGAAGGTGCGGGCGATGAGATCTTCCCGGGCCTGCACCAGCACCTGGATGGTGACGTCGTCCGGGATGAGATCGCGCTCGATAAGCTCGCGTACGAAGTCGAAGTCCGGCTGGGAGGCCGCCGGGAAGCCCACCTCGATGTGCTTGAAACCGATGTGGGTCATCAGCGCCCACATTTGCAGCTTCTGGGCCACCGTCATGGGCTCGACCAGCGCCTGGTTGCCATCGCGCAGGTCCACGGCGCACCAGAGCGGTGCCCGCTCCAGTACCCGGTTGGGCCACTGGCGATCCGCCAGGTTGATCACGGGGGCACGGCGGTATTTGCGATGATCGAAGCTCATATTCAGATTCCCTTGACGGATGGGCGAGGCGCCGGACGACCGGGCCGACAGGCGGGTGGGGCAAGGAGGGGAAGCGGGTTGGTGCGGTAACACCGTCCCTGACGAGTCGCGCGGCGGTAACCCCGCGACCGGTTTTCCTGCGGCCCCCGTCGGTCACCGGGGCCGGCCACGGCAGCCGGATCGGGCTGCGGGCGCTGATCCTCTCGCACGCCACCTTTTGGTGTGTCGGCGCAGACGACCTTGTTTGTATGAGCACCCAGTATAGGGAGGTCGTGGGGGCGAGAGATTGCGAAGATTGCACCATTTCATGTCAATTAAGCAATATGGATGCAGTTAATGCCCAATAACGGGGTGAGTATCACCACTCCTGATGGATTATTCGCCATCTCACCCATCTTCCTTGCTGGCGCCCCCCCGGAAGTGGCAGGGCGCAGGCAATAAAAAACCCCGCCATTGCTGGCGGGGTTTGCGTGCATCGAGCGGGCAGTGTGCTGCCGGTGCTCTTAGCGGTTGTTCACCTTCTCGTGCAGCTCCTGCACCGAGTTCACATTGGCGGTGGCATCGACACTGATGGCCATGCAGGTGGCGAAGGCCGCGTGCAGCGTGGTGGTGTAGGCCACCTTGTGCTGCAGGGCGCCACGGCGCAGCTGCTTGGAGTCCTCGATGGCCTGACGACCCTCGGCGGTGTTGACGATGTAGGTGTACTCGCCATTCTTGATGCGATCCAGAATGTGCGGACGCCCCTCGTGCACCTTGTTGACCAGACGCGGGTTGATGCTCGCCTCGCCCAAGGTCACGGCGGTGCCGTGGGTGGCGTCGAGGTCATAACCCAGCTCCAGCAGCTTGGCGGCCAGGTTCACCACCCGCTCCTTGTCGCCGTGGCGCACGGACAAGAGGGCGCGACCTTCGCTCGGTACCTGGTGACCGGCACCCAGCTGCGCCTTGGCATAGGCCTCGGCGAAGCTGCTGCCCACCCCCATGACTTCACCGGTGGAGCGCATTTCCGGCCCCAGCAGCGGGTCCACACCCGGGAACTTGGCGAACGGCAGTACCACTTCCTTCACCGAGTAGTAGGGCGGGATGATCTCGGTGGTGAAGCCCTGTTCTTTCAGGCTCTGACCGGCCATGACGCGGGCGGCGATCTTCGCCAGCGGGGCACCGGTGGCCTTGGAGACAAACGGCACGGTACGGGCGGCACGGGGGTTCACCTCGATGAGGTAGATCTCGTTGTCTTTCACCGCGAACTGCACGTTCATCAAGCCCACCACACCGAGTTCCAGCGCCAGCTTGCGCACCTGCTCGCGCATCTCGTCCTGGATGGACTTGGACAGGGTGTAGGGCGGCAGGGAGCAGGCGGAGTCACCGGAGTGGATACCGGCCTGTTCGATGTGCTCCATGATGCCGCCGATAACCACATCGGTACCGTCGCAGATAGCGTCCACATCCACCTCGGTGGCGTCGTCCAGGAAGCGGTCCAGCAGTACCGGCGACTCGTTGGAGACGCTCACTGCCTCGGCGAAGTAGCGGCGCAGGTCCTGCTCGTCATAGACGATTTCCATGGCGCGGCCACCCAGCACGTAGGAGGGGCGAACCACCAGCGGGTAGGTGATGCGCGTGGCCAGTTGCACGGCCTGCTCCAGGGCGGTGACGGTGCCGTTTTCCGGCTGCTTGAGCCCCAGGCGCTCGACGGCGGACTGGAAGCGCTCGCGATCTTCCGCGCGGTCGATGGCATCCGGGCTGGTACCAATCACTGGCACGCCGTTGGCTTCCAATGCCCGCGCCAGTTTCAGCGGAGTCTGGCCACCGTACTGGACGATGACGCCCTTGGGCTGCTCGACCCGCACGATTTCCAGCACGTCTTCCAGGGTGACCGGCTCGAAGTAGAGGCGGTCGGAGGTGTCGTAGTCGGTGGAGACGGTTTCCGGGTTGCAGTTGACCATGATGGTCTCGTAACCGTCTTCGCGCAGGGCCAGGGCCGCGTGTACGCAGCAGTAGTCGAACTCGATGCCCTGACCGATACGGTTCGGGCCGCCACCGATGACCATGATCTTGTCGCGGTTGGTGGGGTTGGCCTCGCACTCTTCGTCGTAGCTGGAGTACATGTAGGCGGTGTTGGTGGCGAACTCGGCCGCGCAGGTATCGACCCGCTTGTAGACCGGGAAGATGTTGTGGCGGGCACGCAATTTACGCACTTCACCTTCGGCCACGCCTAGGATCTTGGCCAGACGGGCGTCGGCAAAGCCTTTGCGCTTGAGGGCGCGCAGGAAGTCGGCATCGAGACCGGCCATGCCGCGCTCTTTCACCTGCTCTTCCAGTTTCACCAGCTCTTCAATCTGCACCAGGAACCAGGGGTCAATCTTGGTCAGCTTGAACACGCCATCCATGGAGAGGCCGGCGCGGAAGGCGTCGGCGATGTAGAAGATGCGCTCGGCACCAGCATCCTGCAGCTCGTGACGGATGCGGGTCAGGGAGTCGGGGGCGTTCAGGTCAACCATGGGGTCGAAGCCGGTCTTGCCGGTCTCGAGACCACGCAGGGCCTTGTGCAGGGACTCCTGGAAGTTGCGGCCGATGGCCATCACTTCACCCACGGACTTCATCTGGGTGGTCAGACGGTCGTTGGCGCCGGCAAACTTCTCGAAGTTGAAGCGCGGTACCTTGGTGACCACGTAGTCGATGGCCGGCTCGAAGGAGGCCGGGGTACGACCGCCGGTGATGTCGTTCATCAGTTCGTCCAGGGTGTAACCGATGGCGAGCTTGGCGGCGATCTTGGCGATGGGGAAGCCGGTCGCCTTGGAGGCCAGCGCAGAGGAGCGCGACACCCGCGGGTTCATCTCGATGATGACCATGCGGCCGTCTTTGGGGTTGATGCCGAACTGGACGTTGGAGCCACCGGTCTCGACACCGATCTCGCGCAGCACCGCCATGGAGGCGTTGCGCATGATCTGGTACTCCTTGTCGGTCAGCGTTTGGGCTGGCGCGACCGTGATGGAGTCACCGGTGTGGATGCCCATGGGGTCGAAGTTTTCGATGGCGCAGACGATGATGCAGTTGTCGTTGCGATCCCGCACCACTTCCATCTCGTACTCTTTCCAGCCGATGAGCGACTCGTCGATGAGCAGCTCCTTGGTCGGGGAGAGATCCAGACCGCGCTCGCAGATCTCCACGAACTCTTCGGTGTTGTAGGCGATGCCGCCGCCCGAGCCACCCATGGTAAAGGAAGGACGGATGATGCAGGGGAAGCCCACCATCTGCTGCACGCCCCAGGCCTCTTCCATGTTGTGGGCGATGCCGGCACGGGGGCACTCGAGACCGATGCTGCGCATGGCCTTGTCAAAGCGGGAGCGATCCTCGGCCTTGTCGATGGCGTCGGCGGTGGCGCCGATCATCTCGACACCGAACTCCTTGAGCACGCCATGCTGCTCCAGCGCCAGGGCGCAGTTCAGCGCAGTTTGACCACCCATGGTGGGCAGGATGGCGTCCGGGCGCTCTTTCTTGATGATCTCGCGCACCACTTCCCAGGTGATGGGCTCGATGTAGGTGGCGTCGGCCATCTCCGGGTCGGTCATGATGGTGGCCGGGTTGGAGTTCACCAGGATGACGCGGTAGCCCTCTTCTTTCAGGGCCTTGCACGCCTGGGCGCCGGAGTAGTCGAATTCGCAGGCCTGACCGATGACGATGGGGCCGGCGCCGAGGATCAGGATGCTCTGTAGGTCGTTACGTTTTGGCATGGCTCTCTTTATCCTCTTAGGCGCGATACTGCTTGATCAATTCAATAAAGTGGTCGAACAGACCGGCACAATCGTGCGGGCCCGGGCTCGCTTCGGGGTGACCCTGGAAGCTGAAGGCCGGACGGTCGGTGCGATGGATGCCCTGGAGCGATCCATCGAACAGGGAGACGTGGGTGGCACGCAGGCACTCGGGCAGGGTCTGCTCGTCCACCGCAAAGCCGTGGTTCTGGGCGGTGATCATCACGGTGTTGTCGTCCAGACTCTTCACCGGGTGGTTGGCACCGTGGTGGCCGAACTTCATCTTGATGGTCTTGGCGCCGGAGGCCAGGCCCAGCAACTGGTGGCCCAGGCAGATACCGAACACCGGGGTGCTGGTATCAAGGAAAGCCTTGATAGCTTCGATGGCGTAGTCGCACGGCTCGGGGTCGCCGGGGCCGTTGGAGAGGAAGATGCCATCCGGGTTCATCGCCAGTACCTCGGCGGCCGGGGTCTTGGCCGGCACCACGGTCAGGCGGCAGCCACGGTCCACCAGCATGCGCAGGATGTTGCGCTTCACGCCGAAGTCGTAGGCCACCACGTGGTATTTCAGCTCATCGGCCACCGGGGTGACGTGCCCCTTGCCGAGCTGCCAGCTGCCTTCAGTCCAGCTGTAGGATTCGCTCACGGTCACTTCTTTGGCCAGGTCCATCCCCTTCAAACCGGGGAAGGCGCGGGCCTGTTCGAGGGCATGGGCTTCATCGAGCTGCTTGCCGGCCAGAATGCAACCGGCCTGAGCGCCTTTTTCACGCAGGATGCGGGTCAGCTTGCGGGTGTCGATGTCGGCGATGCCAACGATGTTGTGAGACTTGAGGTAATCGGAGAGGGATTGCTGATTGCGGAAGTTGGAGGCCAGTATCGGAAGGTCCCGGATGATGAGGCCCTGAGCATGGACCTGACTGGACTCTTCATCTTCGCTGTTGGTGCCGGTGTTGCCTATATGGGGGTAAGTGAGGGTAACGATCTGACGGGAATAGGAGGGATCTGTGAGGATTTCCTGATAACCCGTCATCGACGTGTTGAAAACCACTTCACCAACGGAACATCCCTCGGCGCCTATCGACACGCCTTTGAACACAGTTCCATCTTCCAGCACTAGCAATGCAGTGTGATTCAAGACAACCTCCCGTTATTTAGCTTTAAATTCAGCAATTTACCTGGGTGTTGCGGGCTCGGTTCCGGTCTTTGACAGGACTCGAACCCGGCAGATTTCTGGCAAATTGGGCGCATTCTACTTAAAAACGATCTCATTTCAACGTCTTTTCTCGTTTGAAATGCATCTAAATTCAATAAACAAGCAACATTACCCATTATCTATGCACTCACTCGCTTTGCAACCCCCTCTTCAAAAAGAAAAGCCAAACACAGACAACAAAGCGGCACCCGATGCCATGCAACGTACAAAAAACCAAATTTACCACTTAATAAACAGCAAGATAGAAAATTAAAAAACAAACAACACAACAGCAAAAACACCATTTGAAGCCAGAAAAGTGAACACCAAGAATAGAAAACGTTTTTCTTGGATTGCATTTTTAGTCTATTTCACATCAAGGCGAAATGCCCCCCGCAGGGGAATATTGAGACCCAAACCCGTTACCCCTTGATGACATTTTTGTCGCAAGAGGGTGGCAAGCTTGTAAGAATGGCAGGATTTAGCGAGGTTCACTCAAAAAGTGATGATTAAGGCTCATTTCTACAAAAAAGTGACAAAAAACCCCGGCGGACCGGGGTTTGGCAACCAGTACGGGAGTCTGCACTCCCCCTGAAGACGGTTTATTTCAGACCGAGCACATCCTGCATATCATAGAGACCGGCCCCTTGCTGGCCGAGCCACTTGCCCGCCCGCACTGCACCGTTGGCGAAGGTCAGACGGCTGGAAGCCTTGTGGCTGATCTCGACCCGCTCGCCGATGTCGGCGAACATGACGGTGTGCTCCCCCACCAGATCTCCGGCGCGGATGGTGGCAAAGCCGATGGTGTTGCGATCCCGCTCACCGGTGATCCCCTCACGGCCATAGACGGCGCACTCTTTGAGATCCCGGCCCAGGGTTTTCGCCACCACTTCCCCCATGGAGAGCGCGGTGCCGGACGGAGCATCCACCTTGTGTCTGTGGTGCCCCTCGATGATCTCGATGTCGGTGTACTCCCCCATCACCCTGGCTGCCTGCTCCAGCAGCTTGAACACCAGGTTGACACCGACCGAGTAGTTGGAGGCGAAGACGATGCCGATCTGCTTGCCCGCCTCGTGCAGGGCCGCCTTGCCCGCCTCGTCAAAGCCGGTGGTGCCGATCACCATCTGCTTGCCATGAGCCAGTGCAAAGGCGAGGTTCGCCAGGGTCACCTCGGGGCGGGTGAAGTCGATGATGAGATCGAACTCGTCCTTCACCTTCTCCAGACTGTCGCTGATGATGACGCCAAGGCGCCCCAGGCCGTTGAGTTCACCCGCATCCAGACCGATCACGGCAGAGCCCGGTCGTTCCAGCGCCGCTCCCACCACCACGCCCTCGGTGTTGGCGATAGCCTCCAGCAGCACCTTGCCCATACGACCATTACAGCCCATCACGGCCACACGGATCGGATTGTCCATCTCCACCCTCTCATCTCTTTATTATGGAAAGAGACCGTTTTACCAGCCCGCGTCCCCTTTGAAAAGCCCGATCTGGCCCGCCAAACAACCCCGACATTTAAACGATAAATTCAATAAAAACAGAATAAATGACGGAATAACCAGACAAGTCAGAATCACGAAGCAAAAAGCCCTATCCATCTGGACGGCTATCTTGACCCGGGCGGGCCGACTCACTACTGTTGGCCCCCCATGGTGGCAGGATGCCCGCCCTGTGCCCGCCCCGGAGGCGCCACAGGCAACGACAGGAGGTCATTGTTCAAGTTTCGAGGAACACATGATCCAGACCCAACCCCGTGCCAGAGCCCTGCTGCCCCTTCTGGTCTTTCTTGCCCTCTTCATCGGTACCGGTACCTGGCTGACCCTGCAGGGGGTCGAGTTCGCCTTCTACCAGCTCCCCGCCCCCGTTGCCGCCCTGCCTGCCGTCATGCTGGCCCTGCTGATGGGACGCGAGGGGTTCAACAAGAACCTCGAGACCTTCTTCAAGGGGGTGGGCGAGAGCAACATCATGGCCATGTGCCTCATCTATTTGCTGGCGGGCGCCTTCGCCACCGTGGCCAAGGCCACCGGCGGGGTTGATGCCACGGTCGCCCTCGGCCTATCCCTCATTCCGGGCTGGTGCCTGCTGCCGGGGCTCTTCCTCATCTCTGCCTTCATTGCCACCGCCATGGGTACCTCCATGGGCACCATCGGCGCCGTGGCACCGGTGGCGCTGGGCGTCGCCCAGGCCGCCGGCATCGATCCGATGCTGATGGCGGGGACCATCCTCTCCGGCGCCATGTTCGGGGACAACCTCTCCATCATCTCCGACACCACCATCGCCGCCACCCGCAGCCAGGGCTGCGAGATGAAGGACAAGTTTCGCGAGAACATCAAGATTGCCGCCCCCGCCGCCGTGCTGGTGATCCTGTTCTATCTGGTGCTGGGCTCCACCGGTGAAGCGCCGGCCCCCACCGCCGAGGCGGACTTGCTCAAGGTCGCCCCCTATCTGCTGATCCTGGTGCTTGCCCTCTCTGGCATGAACGTCTTCATGGTACTGGGGCTCGGCATCCTGGCGGCCGGTGGCGTGGGGCTGCTTGATAGCTACTCCCTCGGCCAGTTCAGCAAGGACATTTACCAGGGCTTTACCAGCATGCAGGAGATCTTCCTGCTCTCCATGCTCATCGGCGGTCTGGGTGCCCTGATGGAACGCCAGGGGGGGCTCGCATGGATAAGTGAGCGCATCGCCGCCCTGATTGCCCGCTTCACCCGCCACCACGATGGCGAGCAGAACGAGAAGGCGGCCGAGCTCGGCATCGCCGGTGTGGTGAGCCTCACCAACCTGTGCACCGCCAACAACACCGTGGCCATCATAGTCGCGAGCAAGGTGGCCAGGGATCTGGCGGACCATCACGGGGTCACCCCGCGCCGCGCCGCCTCCATGCTGGACATCTTCTCCTGCGTGGTACAGGGGCTCATCCCCTGGGGCGCCCAGGCGCTGCTGCTGGGTTCCATCTTCGCCCTCTCGCCGATCCTGGTCGTGAGCATGAGCTTCTACCCCATGGCGCTGGCACTGGCCGCCATCGTGGCCGTCTTCCTCAAGCACCAGATGGGCGCAGTGGCTCCCGCCCCCCACCGCTCCTGACGCCCGACCTCAGGGGCCGCCCGGCTGGCGGCCCCGCCATCGGCTTTTCATCCCATCGGCCCCTTGCTAAGGTAGCGCCAGCCCACCTTTGCCCAGGAGTCCCCATGCCGGATACCCAACCCGAACGCCAGAACCTGCGCCAGCTCATTCGCCAGCGCAGAAAAAGCCTGAGCCAGGCCGAGCAGCAGGCGGCGGCCCAACAGCTGGTCGAGCGCTTCCAGGAACACCCCGGCATCCTCGCGGCCAGGCGCATCGCCCTCTATCTGGCCAACGACGGGGAGCTCGATCCCCTGCCCGCCATCCACTGGCTGTGGGCCCGGCAAAAGGAGGTCTACCTGCCGGTGCTGCACCCCTTCACCCCGGGTCACCTGCTCTTCTTGCGCTACACCGCCACCACCCCCATGACCCGCAACCGCTACGGCATCGCCGAGCCCGAGCTCGACGTGCAGCAGGTGCTGCCCCACAGCATGCTGGACATCATCTGCACCCCGCTGGTGGCCTTCGATGAGGCTGGCAACCGCCTCGGCATGGGGGGCGGCTACTACGATCGCACCCTCGCCTGCTGGCACGAGCACCAGCTCGGCCCAAGACCCCTGGGGCTCGCCCACGATTGCCAGCAGGTTGATGCCGTCCCCCGGGAGCAGTGGGACGTGCCGCTCCCCCAGATCATCACCCCCAGCCGCAGCTGGCACTTTGCCTGATGAGGCGGGGGCGCCCCCTTCGGTTCAATAAACAGGCAAACGATTTACATCTTGGGGATTTTTGCGCCGGAACGTGAGCACCATGGTCGCTCTGGGGGGGATGCTTGGATATAATGCGCCCGCTTTTTCCATAAGGATCCATCATGACTCAAGATGAAATGAAGAAGGCGGCCGGTTGGGCTGCGCTCAAATACGTGGTACCCGGCACCATCGTCGGGGTGGGCACCGGCTCTACCGTCAATCACTTCATCGACGCACTGGCGACCATGAAAGACCAGATCAAGGGCGCGGTGTCGAGCTCCATCGCCTCCACCGAGCGTCTCAAGGGTCTCGGCATCCCGGTGTTTGACCTCAACGACATCGATGCCCTCTCCGTCTACGTGGATGGTGCCGACGAGATCAACGCCAGCCGCGACATGATCAAGGGGGGCGGCGCCGCCCTGACCCGCGAGAAGATCGTCGCCGCCGTGGCCGACCAGTTCATCTGCATCATCGACAACACCAAGACCGTCGACGTGCTGGGCACCTTCCCCCTGCCGGTGGAAGTGATCCCCATGGCCCGCGAATACGTGGCCCGCGAGATCCGCGCCCTTGGCGGCAACCCGGTGTGGCGTGAAGGGGTGGTGACCGACAACGGCAACATCATCCTGGACGTCAAGGGCATGGCCATCACCGATGCCAAGGCTCTGGAAACCCGCCTCAACAGCATCGTGGGCGTGGTCACCAACGGCCTGTTCGCCCACCGTGGCGCCGACGTTGTGCTGATCGGCACCCCCGAGGGTGTGATCACCAACTAAGGCCCGCTCCCCGGACCTCCCCCTCCGGGCAAGCCCCCGCCCGGGTCAGTCAATCTGACTGCCCCAAATGGACAACGGCGCCTCATGGCGCCGTTTCTGGTTATCCCTCAATGGGTTGTAGCAGCACATCTGCAACAATCGTTGATAACTTCAAAGAATTTGACTTTCGTCACAAATATTCCCTCTCCCAAACGTTTTTGCTACTTTACGGTTTTCTTCACACTGCAAGCCTGAACGCATTTTTCAAAACAATAGAGGGAACGTCATGACAGCCAAGTTTTCGCTGGACAAGGATAAGATCAAGGTACTGCTGCTGGAGGGAGTCCATCCCAACACGGTGGAGACCTTTCGGGCAGCCGGCTACACCAATGTGGAATATCTGAAGAGGTCCCTGTCGGAAGAGGAGTTGATCGAGCGCATTCGTGACGTGCATTTTGTGGGCCTGCGTTCACGTACCCAGATCACCGAGAAGGTGCTGGATGCCGCCACCAAGCTGGTGGCCATCGGCTGCTTCTGCATCGGCACCAACCAGGTCTCCCTCGACGCCGCCCACGTGCGCGGCATCCCCGTCTTCAACGCCCCCTTCTCCAACACCCGCTCCGTGGCCGAACTGGTACTGGGGGAGATCCTGCTGCTGCTGCGCGGCATTCCCGAGAAGAACGCCAAGTGCCATCGCGGCGTCTGGGAGAAGCTGGCCAACCGCAGCGTCGAAGCCCGCGGCAAGAAGCTCGGCATCATCGGCTACGGCCACATCGGCACCCAGCTTGGCATCATCGCCGAGATGATCGGCATGAAGGTCTACTACTACGACATCGAGAACAAACTCTCCCTTGGCAACGCCATCCAGGTGCCGAACCTGGTGGAGCTGCTCAACATGTCTGACGTCATCAGCCTGCACGTACCGGAAACCGCCTCCACCAAGGATCTCATCGGTGCAGAGCAACTGCGCATGATGAAACCGGGCGCCATCTTCATCAACGCCTCCCGCGGCACCGTGGTGGACATCGACGCCCTGGCCGACGTCATCAAGAGCGGCCACCTCTCCGGCGCCGCCATCGACGTCTTCCCGGTGGAGCCCAAATCCAACGACGAGGAGTTCCTCACCCCGCTGCGCGGCCTGGACAACGTGATCCTGACCCCCCACATCGGCGGCTCCACCCAGGAAGCCCAGGAGAACATCGGTCTGGAAGTGGCCAACAAGCTGGTCAAATACTCCGACAACGGCTCCACCCTCTCCGCGGTCAACTTCCCGGAAGTCTCCCTGCCCGGCCACAAGGGCTCCAGCCGCCTGCTGCACATTCACCGCAACCAGCCCGGCGTGATGAACCAGATCAACCAGATCTTCGCCGACGAGGGGATCAACATCGCCGGTCAATACCTGCAGACCAGCAGCGAGATCGGTTACGTGGTCATCGACGTCGAAACCGAGCACAGCGAGAAGGCCCTGGCCCGTCTCAAAGAGATCAATGGCACCATCCGTGCCCGGATCCTGCACTGATAAGCCCTTATCTGCGCAGCAAAAAGCCCGTCGTGATGACGGGCTTTTTTATGTCAGGAGAAAGGCTGCTCTCGCAACCTACCACCAGCCCAGCAGGTTGCGGCCCACCAGGGCTCCCCACACCAGGGCATTGAGGGCCAGGGCGATGAAGACGGCGGCGGAGCCCAGATCCTTGGCGCGGCCCGAGAGTTCGTGATGCTCGGAGCCGATGCGATCCACCACCGCCTCCACGGCGGAGTTGAGTACCTCGACGATCACCACCAGCCAGCTGATACAGACGAGCAGCAGGATCTCGTTGAGGGAGTCACCTATCCAGAATGCCAGCGGCATCAGCAGCAAGATGAGCAGCAGCTCCTGACGGAAGGCGGCCTCGTTGATCCAGGCCGATTTGAGACCTTTCATGCTGTAACCGGTTGCGTTGATGATGCGGGTGATCCCGGTCGCGCCTGGCTTTGCCACGATAACTACCTCATTTGAAATGGCTTTTGGGTTCACATCCTATCAGAGCCGCCCAAGGTTTCCATCGGGTGACTTTTGCTTTATTTTATCCCCTTGCATTTTGGCATCCCGCCCACCTTATCCACTCGAGAATTGAGTCGTATGTCCATTCACACCGATGAATTGCGCACCCGTCGCCTGGAGGCCCTGATCACCCCCAGCGAGCTGGCGCACGCCTTCCCGTTAACCGACACCATCGCCCAGAACCTGCTGGATGCCCGCCGCCAAGTGGAAGCCATTCTGTCCGGTGAGGATCAGCGCCTGCTGGTCATCGTCGGCCCCTGCTCCATCCACGATCCCGCCGCCGCCCACGAATACGCTCTGCGTCTGAACACCCTGCGTGAAGAGTACAAAGAGAGCCTGTGCATCGTGATGCGCACCTACTTCGAGAAGCCACGTACCATCGTCGGCTGGAAGGGGCTCATCAATGATCCGCGCCTGGACGGCAGTTTCGACGTCAATGAAGGGCTGAAACTGGCCCGCAAACTGCTGGTGGACATCAACGAGACCGGCATGCCCACCGCCACCGAGTTCCTCGACATGGTGACCGGCCAGTACATCAGCGATCTCATCACCTGGGGCGCCATCGGCGCGCGCACCACCGAGTCCCAGGTTCACCGGGAGATGGCCTCCGCCCTCTCCTGCCCGGTGGGGTTCAAGAACGGCACCGACGGCAACACCCGCATCGCCATCGATGCGGTGCGCGCCGCCCGTCACAGCCACATCTTCTACTCCCCGGACAAGGACGGCAAGATGACCATCTACCGCACCGCCGGCAACCCCTACGGCCACGTGATCCTGCGCGGCGGCCACCGTCCCAACTACGACACCGCCAGCATCGACGAGGCGTGCGAGGCTCTGGCCCAGGTGGGCCTGCCGGAGCGCCTGGTGGTGGACTTCAGCCACGGCAACAGCATGAAGGATCACCGCCGCCAACTGCTGGTGGCCCAGGATATCTGCGATCAGCTGCGCCGCGGCCGCACCGGCATTGCCGGCATCATGGCCGAGAGCTTCCTGGTGGAAGGGCGTCAGGACGTGGAGAACGGCTGTGCCGCCACCTTCGGCCAGAGCATCACCGATGCCTGTCTGTCGTGGAGTGACACCGAAACCCTGCTGGCCATGCTGGCAGAAGCCGCCCAGGTGCGGCTGAACAAGCAGAAAGCCTGAGCAACCGCTCAACGCTCTCTCTACCAAAAGAGCCAGGCATCACGGATGCCTGGCTCTTTTCATTTCCACAGTGATTCACTCGCCCCCTTGGCTTCACTCAGCCTCTGCAGGTTTTCAATACTGTATCCGTAGTCGACAGAGCGGCTCCCTTCTCCCACTTGTTTTAAAAGAATGGGAGAAGGGCGGGGATGAGGGGGCAGCCCGCCTCACAGGCTCGGCATAAACCAGATGCGGCCGGCCGCCTCGATGCGATCGGTGCGGATCTGGAACACCCGCTCCAGCAGCGCCTCGTCGATGATCCCGACGTCCCCTTCCCCCACCACGCGGCCCTGTTGCAGGCAGAGCACGCGATCCGCCCAGTCGATGGCCAGATTGATGTCGTGGATGGCCACCACCACCAGCAATCCCTGTGTAGCCAGTTGCTTGAGCAGCCGCAGCAGCGCCATCTGGTGATGCAGATCCAGCCCCGCCAGGGGTTCGTCCAGCAGCAGCACCCGCCCGGTCGGATTGAGGCTTGGCCACAGTTGCAGCAGGGTGCGGGCGATCAGCACCCGCTGCTGCTCCCCCCCGGACAATCGGCTGAAGTCCCGTGCCAGCAGAGGTGCCAGTTCCAGGGCGTCGCACACATCCGCCACCGCCTGCGCCTGAGCATCGGGGCCCCCCTCCTCCAGCCCCAGGCTCAGCACCTGGAACACCGGGATGTGGAACAGCTGGGGCTGGCGCTGGGGCAGCATGGCGCGCCGCATTGCAAGCTCGGGCCAGCTCAGGGTCGTGATGGCCTCTCCCCCCAGCAAGACGGCGCCATCGGCGGGCAGCAGGCCCGCCAGGGCCCCGAGCAGGGAGGACTTGCCGCTGCCGTTGGGGCCGAGCAGGGCCACCAGCTGACCACCGGACCAGGCCAGATCCAGGGGGGCGAGGCGATGGGGGATGGCCAGGGCGCGGGCCTCCAGCCGCCAGGGGGCGGGATCAGCGGGACACATCGGCATCTTGCCTCAGCAGCAGATAGATAAAGAGCGGGGCGCCCACCGAGGCGGTGATGACCCCGATGGGCAGTTCACCGGCGTGCAGCGCCGAGCGGGCCACCAGATCGGCCCCGAGCAGCAGGGCGCCCCCCCCCAGCGCCGAGGCGGGCAGCAGGAAGCGCTGATCGCTGCCACCGCACAGGCGCAGCAGGTGAGGCACTACCAGGCCGACGAAACCGATGACGCCGCACAGTGAGACCGCCACCCCGGTGAGCAGGCAGACCGCCAGCACCAGGCGTACCCGCATGCTGTCCACGTTCAACCCCATAAGGCGGGCCTGGGTCTCCCCCAGCAGCAGTTGTTGCAGTGCCCGCCCCTGCCAGCAGAGCCAGCCGAGGGTGAGGGGCAGCACCAGCCACCACCAGGCGAGCTGCTGGCTGCCGTAGGCGAGGCTGCCCATCATCCAGAACATGAATTCCCGCAAGGCCCCGTCGTCGGCGAAATACATCAGCCAGGTCATGGCCGCATTGGTGAGGATGCCGATGGCGACTCCGAACAGCAGCAGCCGCCCATGGCCGAGCCGTGCCCGGCGTGCGAGACGGATGAGCAGCATGGTCACCACCAGGGCGCCGCCAAAGGCCGCCAGCGACAGCCCCCAGCCCGGCAGATAGAGCCCGAGCCCCTTGGCCACCGCCATCGCCACCATGGCGGCCAACCCCGCGCCGCTCGAGACGCCGAGCAGGCCGGGTTCCGCCACCGGGTTGTGCAGCATCACCTGGAGCACGGCACCGCCGCAGGCAAGGGAGGCCCCCGCCAGCAGAGCCAGCAGGGCGCGCGGCAGGCGCAGCTCCAGCAGGATGCGCAGCTCCAGATCCCCCAGCGGCTGCCAGGGCAGCAGCACGAACTCCCCGAGGGCGAGGGAGAGCAGGAACAGGGCCAGGGTCAGCAGCGACAGCAGGAGCAGCCAGCGGCGCTGCCAGCGCTGCTGGCGACGGATGAGGGCGAGATACACGGGATCCCCAAGAAGTGAGGCCCGCCGGGGGGCAGGCAGGAAAGCTGCATGATAACAGCGCGTTACCACCCAAGGTCAAGGCTGGTAGGGCTTGGCCAGCGCCGCTATCTCGCCGCTCTCCACCATGGCTTGCAACGCCTGCGCCAGCTTGGGGCCCAGCTCGTGGTGGGGTGAGTGCTTGCTCATCCCGAGGTAGAGCACCACCGGGTTGGGGGGCTGGAAGGGTGCCTTGACGAGGCCGGCGTCGTTGCGCTGGCTCAGGGCGTAATCCACCTGGCAGTCGGTCCCTATCATCAGGGGCAGGTGGCCCCGCTCCACCATGCGCTGCAACTGGTCTTCGGTGGGGACCCCGTGCTTGTCTAGCTGGGTGTCGCCATCGAAGGGGGGGAAGTAGGCGGAGTTGAGCACATAGCCAATCTCGCGGCCTCGCAGATCCTCGTAACGCCTGAGACCTGCCACGGCGGCGGGCTTGCCATAGAAGGCAGGCCGGCACTGGTAATAGGACGGCTGCAGGTAGTCGATGAAGGCGGCCCGCTCCTCGGTGTGAGCCAGCCCTATCATCAGATCCACCTGACCGGTCTGCATCTGTTTGAGTGCCCGTCCCCAGGGCACCCGTTTGAGGGTGAGCACAATGCCGCTGCGTGCCTGCAACTGGCGCAGAATGTCGATATCCAGCCCCTGGAAGTCGTCGTTCTCTGCCAGCATGCGAAACGGCGGCCAGACATCGGTGGCCACCGTCAGGGTCGGCGCACCTTGCGCCCAGCAGGCAAAAAACAGACAAAGCGCACCCCAGCTTGTCTTGCCCATCCAGCTTTCGCCTTCTTTTGTTACATCCTTGTGAGCTAAAAATACCCTCAAGCACCACTTATGAAAACCCATGGAGTCGAGATAAAATGCATTGATTTAAAAGGAGAACCTAATGAACCCCATCATGACCAGTATCGGCCTGCTCATCTGCAGCAACGTCTTCATGACGTTTGCCTGGTACGCCCATCTCAAGAGCATGAATCACAAACCCTGGATCATCGCCGCCCTGGTGAGCTGGGGGATAGCCCTGTTCGAATACCTGTTGCAGGTGCCCGCCAACCGCATCGGCCACACCGTGCTCTCCGTCGGCCAGCTCAAGATCCTGCAGGAGGTGATCACCCTCACCGTGTTCGTTCCCTTCTCCATCTTCTATCTGAAAGAAGATCTGAAGTGGGACTACCTCTGGGCGGGTCTGTGCATCCTGGGCGCGGTCTTTTTTGTGTTCCGCGAAAAACTGACCGGCGCCTGAGGCTGTACACTCAAGCCATTCATCATCCCCCAGCCCTTTGAGCGACGAGGCCCCTCATGGAATTGAGAGACATGCTGCAGATCCTGGCCAAACAGGACGGTTCCGATCTCTATCTCTCCACCGGCGCCCCCCCCTGCGCCAAGTTCAACGGCGCCCTGCGCCCCCTCACCCAAGAGCCCCTGGGGCCGGGCGAGGTGGCCCGCATCGCCTACGACATCATGGATCTCGAGCAGAAACAGCAGTTCGAGAAAGAGCTGGAGATGAACCTCGCCATCTCCCTGCCCCAGATAGGCCGTTTTCGGGTCAACATCTTCAAGCAGCGCAATGAAGTCTCCCTGGTGGCGCGCAACATCAAGACCGAGATCCCCCGCTTCGAGGATCTCAAACTCCCTCCGGTGCTCCTCGACACCATCATGGAGAAGCGGGGTCTGGTGCTCTTCGTCGGCGGCACGGGGTCCGGCAAGTCCACGTCGCTCGCGGCCCTCATCGATCATCGCAACCGCAACAGCGGCGGCCACATCATCACCATCGAGGATCCGGTGGAGTTCGTCCATCGCCACCAGAAGAGCATCATCAACCAGCGGGAGGTGGGGGTGGATACCCGCAGCTTCCACGCGGCCCTGAAGAACACCCTGCGCCAGGCGCCGGACGTCATCCTCATCGGTGAAATCCGCGATCGGGAGACCATGGAGCATGCCCTCGCCTTCTCGGAGACCGGGCATCTGGCCATCTCCACCCTGCACGCCAACAACGCCAACCAGGCGCTGGATCGCATCATCAACTTCTTCCCGGAAGAGCGCAGACCCCAGCTGCTCAACGACCTTGGCAACAACCTCAAGGCCTTTGTCTCCCAGCGGCTGGTGAAGACCACGGACGGCGGGCGCCGGGCGGCGGTGGAGGTAATGCTAGGAACCCACACGGTGCGCGATCTCATCAAGCGCGGCGAGTTTGGCGGCCTCAAGGAGATCATGGAAAAATCCAGGGCCCTTGGCATGGTGACCTTCGACAGCACTCTGTTCGATCTGGTGGTCGAGGGGGTGATCGACGAGGAGGAGGCGGTGAAGAACGCGGACTCCCAGAACAACCTGCGCCTCAAGATCAAACTCTGGCGGGAGAAGGGCCAGATTGGCAACAGCGCGGCGGCGAGCGGCTGGAGCCTGGAGCCCACCAAGGACGAGGGCGACCTCTTCTGAGACGGGCCCGGCGGCCACGAAAAAGGGAACCCTCGGGTTCCCTTTTGCATGTGGGCAGGCATCACCCCTTCTGGATCAGCCCTATCTGGCCGGGCTCGCACCACTCGAACGTCACCTCTTCGTGCTTGCCGCAGCAGGAGCCGCCACACAGGCGGCTCTCCCGCTTGGCGACGTGCCCCTTGCGCATCCAGACCCCGAGCATGGCCTCTACCGCATCCTCGGAGGTGTGAAAGTGGCGGGCCAGCGCCCGCCGGCTCACCTTCTTGTGAAGGGCCAGATAGTCCCCCAGTTCACGCAGGATCACAGAATACCCTCCCTCTCGGCGCACTCGCCCCTGACCATGAGCCCCTTCACAGGGTCACCACCTTGCGGGCGACGATGTCGCCGTGACGACGCCCCAGCCACCAGAGCAGCACCAGGGAGAACAGATAGCTCAGGCTCCAGACCAGGCTCTGCGCCGGGTGGGCGGCGAAGGTCGCCAGTTGATAGAAGAGAGTGGCGCACAGGAAGGCGACGTAGTTGCACCAGGCGGCGGTGAACAGGGCCCACTGGCGACCGGTCTCTCGCACCAGAGCCCCCATGGCGGCGGCACAGGGCATGTAGAGCAGCACGAACAGCAGGTAGGCAAAGGCTCCGGCCACGCCGTCGAAGTGGGTCTGCATGTTGCCGTAGGTGGAGGTGTCCACCTCCTGGGCCTCGGCTGCCGCCTGCTTGTCCTCCAGATCCCCCACCTTGAGCCCCATGGGATCGGCGGGGTCGATGTCCGCCAGGTTGGCGGGAATGGTGGCCAGCGCCGCTTTCAGGCTGCCCAGCAGGGAGTATTCACTCTCCTCCTCATCACCGGCGCCGCCGGCGTAGAGGCTGTTGAGGGTAGCGACCACCGCCTCCTTGGCAAAGATGCCGGTGAGGATGCCCACCGTGGCCTGCCAGTTGTCGTCCCGCACGCCTATGGGATGCAGCACCGGGGTCACGGACTGGCTCAGCTTGCTCAGCACCGAGTTCTCCTGATCCTGGTTGCCGAAGCTGCCGTCGGTGCCCAGCGAATTGAGCACGCTCAGCACCGCCACCATCAGGACGATGGTCTTGCCCGCGCCGAAGATGAAGCCCTTGAGTTTCTGCCAGGTGCGCAGCCCCACGTCCACCGGACGGGGCCACTCGTAATCGGGCATCTCCATCACCATGGAGTCGCTCTTGCCCGGCAGCAGGGTGCTGCGCAGGAAGAGGCCGGTGAGCACCGCCACCAGGATGCCGAACAGATAGAGACCGAACACCAGGTTCTGCCCCGACTCGGGGAAGAAGGCCACCGCGAACAGGGCGTAGACCGGCAGACGGGCACCGCAGGACATGAAGGGTGCCATGGCCGAGGTCATCAGCCGCTCGCGCTCCGATCCCAGGGTGCGAGTCGCCATCACCGCGGGCACGGTGCAGCCAAAGCCCATCAGCATGGGGACGAAGGCCTTGCCGGGCAGGCCGAGGCGACGCATCAGGGCATCCACCACGAAGGCGGCGCGGGCCAGATAGCCGGAGCTCTCCAGCACCGCGAGGAAGAGAAAGAGGCAGCCCACCACGGGGATGAAGGTCGCCACCGTCTGCAAACCGGCACCCACGCCGTCCGCGAGCACGGCCCCCAGCCAGTCGGGGGCACTCATCAGCCCCAGCAGGTGGTGCACTCCGTCCACGAATAGGGCCCCCCCGAGGATGTCGAAAAAGTCGATGAAGGCGCTGCCCACCTTGATGGCGAACATGAACATCAGGTACATCACCAGCAGGAAGAAGGGGATGCCCACCCAGCGGTTGAGCAGCACCCTGTCCAGCCGTTCGCTCTGGGCGACGGTGAGCTTGTCCTGATGACGGCACGCCTGCTGGCACCAGTGGTGGATATGGCCGTAGCGCAAATCAGCGAGTTGCAGGTCGATGTCCTGGGCGTGGTGGGCGCGGCTCACCACGTTGTCCGCCGCCGCCTGCTGCCCCGCCGCCAGGGTCTCCTGCATGGCGATGTCTTCCTCCAGCAGGCGCAGGGCGCGACCACGGCGATGCAGATGATGGGGGGCGAGCAGAGTCTCCAGCTCGGCGATGTCTCCCTCGAGGGGCTGACCGTAGTCGAGCACCAGGGCGGGCTGGGACTGGCCGATATACTGGTGGATCCCCTCTTTGAAGGCCGCCACCTGCTGGCGATTGTGGGCCGAGAGTGACACCACGGGGCACCCCAGCGCCTTGGCGAGCAAGGCCTCGTCGATGGTGATGCGCCGCTTTTGCAGCAGATCCATCTTGTTGAGCACCACCACCATGGGCAGCCCCAGCTCCCGCAGTTGCAGGGTAAGGTAGAGGGAGCGCTCCAGGTTGGCGGCATCGATGACGTTGAGCAGCAGATCCGGCTGCTGGCGCTGGACGAAGCGGCTGGCGATCTGCTCGTCCAGGCTCGCCTCCTGGTTGGCCAGGGCATAGATGCCGGGCAGGTCCACCAGGGTGTATTCCTGCCCGCGGGCAGCAAAGGCCCCCATCTTCTTGTCGACGGTGACCCCGCTCCAGTTCCCCACCTGCTGGCGGGAGCCGGTCAGGGCGTTGAACAGGGAGGTCTTGCCGCTGTTGGGATTGCCCACTGTGACCAGGTTGTAGCTCATACCGGCTCCACCTCGATTTGCTGGGCCAGACTCCGCTGCATGGAGAGGCAGATGCCCTGGCACTGGATCTGGAGCGGGTCCCCCAGGGGGGCGGCCCGCAGATAGAGGATCTCGGTCTGGGGCAGCAGCCCCATCACCATCAGCTTGCGCCGCAAGGCGCGGCCAAGGTGGTTCATGTGCGTGATGCGAGCGCTCTGTCCCGGCGACAGCTCTGTGAGTACCATGACGGGCTCCTGAAGTTAAACAAGAATAATTCGCTTTTAATGGGGGGATTATAAGCTGTGCCCTCAACATTTATTTGCGTAAAATCAAACTCCGCTTAGCTAACCGACAAAGTATTGCCATGAGTCACGACAACAACAGCCGCCTGGTCTACAGCACGGACGGCGGCATGATCAAGGAATCCGCCCCCGCCCAGCACGCCTCCCCCTTCCCCGCCGACGGGGTCGTGCGCATCCGCCGCGAGACCAAGGGACGCAAGGGAGCCGGGGTCATCAGCATCCACGGCGTTCCCGCCGACCAGCAGAAGGCCCTCGCCACCCTGCTCAAGAAGAAGTGCGGTACCGGCGGCGGTCTCAAGGAGGGGATCATCGAGATCCAGGGGGACAAACGGGATCTTATCAGGGCCGAACTGGAGAAGGCCGGCTTTCAGGTCAAGCTGGTGGGGGGATAATTCCCCATCCCGCGCCTTGCCTCACCGGGGGTTTTTCCCTAGAATGCCCGCTCCCATCGAGGGGGAGTAGTCTCGCCACGGACCCGTTCCGTGCGCGATCCTGATCAACATACTTGGTGCCAACTCACCATGGTCAGGGTGATCCGGGCAATGCCGGATTTGACAAGACCTTTGACGGGCCAGTGCCAAAACCGGGGACGGATGGCGCAGGCTTGTCTTTGGTTTATAACAATTCCGTCCCCCGGTCATTTTTATGGAAGCCTTGTTAACCTCCACCATCAGCGTTGCCATCGCCGAGATCGGCGACAAGACACAGCTGCTGGCCCTGTTGCTCATCTGTCGTTTTCGCAAACCCTGGCCCATCATCGCCGGCATGCTGGCTGCCACCCTGCTCAACCACGCGGGTGCCGCCTGGATAGGGGAATTCATCAGTCGCTGGATGGATCCCAAGGTGATGACCTGGCTGGTCGCTGGCGCCTTCATCGCCATGGCCGCCTGGATCCTGGTGCCGGACAAGATGGACGATGAAGAGAGTTCCCTGGACAAGTACGGCCCCTTCATGGCCACCTTCGTGCTCTTCTTCATCGCCGAGATCGGTGACAAGACCCAGATAGCCACCGTGCTGCTGGCAGCCAAGTACGACTCCCTGATCCAGGTGATCACCGGCACCACCCTCGGCATGATGCTGGCCAACGTGCCCGTGGTGCTGCTCGGCAAGCTCGGGGCCGACAAGCTCCCCCTCAAGGGGATCCGCATTGCCTGCGCCATCCTCTTTGCGGGGCTTGGCATCTCCACCCTGATCTTCGCCTGACCTCCATAGAAGCCGGCGGGGGATCAGCGTGAGCACTGATCGCCACCGCCGCCCCGGATGTCCTTCAGGCCCCCTCCTCACGGCGGGGGCCTTTTTAGTGCAAAGACATGGCCCCGTGCCGCGACCTGTGTCGCAGCGCCGACGGCGCCCCTGCCCCGAGACGCGGCGCCGTGCCATAATGCCTTATCTTTCAGGCATCATGGCTTCAGGAGCCCCCATGCACCTCACCTCAAGACAGACCCTGCTCGACTGGGTCAGGCGCGGCCGCCTGCCACGGGCCTCGCTGCCTGCCGCCCTGGCCCTGTGCGATCTGCCCCCCGGCCCTGCCCGCTGGCAGTGGCTGTTCGACAGGCTGCTGCTCTGGCTCGGCTGCCTCTGCCTTGGCGCCGGCCTCGTCTTCTTCGTCGCCTTCAACTGGCAGGCCCTGGGGCGCCTCTCACGTCTCGCCCTGCTGGAGCTGCCGTTGCTCGCCATGCTCCTGGTGCTCTGGCGCAAACCCATGAGTGACACCCCGCGCCAGGCCCTGCTGCTGGCCCTGGCCCTCAACCTCGGCGCCCTGCTCGCCCTGGTGGGCCAGACCTACCAGACCGGCGCCGACCCCTGGCAGCTCTTCGCCACCTGGGCCCTGATGCTGCTGCCGCTGGCGGCCCTTGGCAGAAGCCCGCTGCTCTGGACCCTGGCCTGGCTGCTCGGTCAGCTCGCCCTGGTGCTCTACTGGCGGCTCGGCCTTCTCGATCTCTTCTTCTCCTTCAACGAGGAGGCCCTCGGCTGGTGCCTGACGCTGCTCAACGCCGCCCTCTGGGGTCTGCTCATCCTGGTGCCCGCCCGCTACGCCCTGATGCCCTCCTGGCTCGCGGGGCTGGCCGCGGGGCTCGGCATCACCCTGCTTACCCTGCTGGCCCTGTTCGATGCCGCCTCTCCCTGGGTCTGGCCTGCCTGGCTCGCCTGGCTCGGCGCCGCCTACCTGCGCTGGCACCACAGGTTCATCGCCGGGCTCGCCATGGGGTGCCTGAGCCTTATCGCCGTGATCCTCGCGGCCCTTGGCAAGTGGATGGAGCCGGACATGAACGGCTTTTTGCTGCTGGCTCTCATCGCCATCGGCCTGTCGGTGATGGCCAGCCGCTGGCTGCAAGAACAACGGAGGCAGCATGTCTGATCTCACCCCCTGGGAGCGCCTGCGTGCTGCTCAACTTGTGGAAGGGGATGCCCCCCGGGATGAACAGCCCCACTGGTCGGGCCGTTTTCTGCTCGGCATGGTGGGCTGGATAGCCGCCCTCTTCCTGCTCTTCTTCCTCTTCATGGCCTTCGAGCAGCTGACCCGCGACCCCAACAACGCCCTCACCATGGGGATGGTGCTGATGGCCGCCGCCCTCGGTCTCAACCGCATGGCGACCCGCAGCGATCTCTGGGATCAGTTCGTGCTGGCGCTGGCGCTGGCGGCAGATGCCTGGCTGCTCTACGGCCTGCTGGACAGGCTGGATCTGAACGTCGCGTGGCTCTGGTTCGGTCTGACCGCCTTCTCCCTCGGGGTGGCCGCCCTGTTCGAGCACTGGCTGATCAGGCTGTTCCACAGCTTCGCCGCCGCCATCCTGCTCACCCTCGCCCTCGCCTGCCTCGGCCTGCACCTGCTGGCCCTGCCGCTGGTGATGGGCGCCGTCGCCCTGTGCTGGCTGCAGGCGGAGCGCGATCCCGCCCGCCATCTGCTCTATGAATCCCTCACCCTGGGGCTGGCACTCTCCCTGCTGGTGCTGGGACGGCTGCACCACCCCCTGTGGGAGGGAGGCACCAGCGTGCTCAATGAGCTCGGCAGCTCCCGCCTGCCCCTCTGGCTCAATCCCCTGCTCTGCGCCGCCCTGCTGCTCGCGGTCATGGTTCGCCTCAGGCTGCCGCTGCGCTACGGGCTGCCGCTGGTGGTGATCAGCGCCATCATTCCCGGCATGGGGGCTGGCGCCCTGGTGCTGGTGCTCGGCTTCTACGCCGGCAGCCTGGCCCTGATGACCCTGGCAGGCCTGCTGCTGCTCGGCTTTGGCTCCCTCTATTACTACGATCTGGGGCTGACCCTGATGACCAAGTCCTGGCTGCTGCTCGCCTCGGGGGCCCTGCTGCTCGGTACCCGTCAGTGGCTCAAGCACCTTCACAACGGGAGCCCCTCATGAGACGCCTCGCCTTTTTGCTGACCGGTCTTGCCCTGCTCGCCGGCATCAACGCCGCCGTCTGGCGCTTCGAGCACGCCATGAGCCAGGGGGAGGTGGTGCTGATCGAGCTGGCACCGGTCGACCCCCGCTCCCTGATGCAGGGGGACTACATGCGCCTGAACTACGCCCTCGCCCGCCAGCTGGCGGGCCGCCAGGCCGCCGTCGGCCCCCACACCCTGGTCGTTCGCCTGGATGAACATCAGGTGGTGCACTGGGTGGAAGGGGGCAAGCCCGAGGCCCCTGGCCCGGGGGAGCGTCTGCTCAAGGTGCGCCAGCGCGACGGCCAGTGGTTTATCGGGCCTGACGCCTTCTTCTTCGAAGAGGGCACGGGAGATCAATATGAGTCGGCCCGCTACGGCGAGTTTCGCCTGCAAGAGGATGGCAACACCCTGCTGGTGGGGCTGAGGGACGAGGCGTTCACCCCCCTGGGTCACACCCGCCCGGCCTGGTAAAAAGGGGGCGCCGACCTGGTTGTGAGTGGCAAGATGATGACGGCCCCCGGCGGATAACGTCTGCGCCGGGTGGCGAAACGCCGTGACTTGGCAACACTTGAAACTGGGCACTCGGCAGCAGGACGGTCAGGATGAACATAGACATTGCAGTCCTCCTTCGCGGACTGGTCGCCTGCGCCGCCCTCGCGGCCATGGTCTGGGGCACTCCCGTGACCCAGGCCAGCCCGGCGCTCGCCAGCCTGCACTACCTCACCGAAGAGTACAAACCCTACAACTTCACCGGGGAGGATGGCGCCCCGACCGGCTTTGCCATCGACCTGCTGCACCTGGTGTGGCAAAAGACCGGCACCCCTGTCCAGCCCGTCAGCATCCTCCCCTGGGCCAGGGGTTACTACCTGCTGACCCAGAAACCCAATGTGGTACTCTTCTCCACCGCCCGCACCGAGGCGCGCAATCCCCTGTTCAAGTGGGCCTGCCCCATCGGCTATGCCGAGATAGTGTTGATGGGGCTCGCCAGTCGCCCCCTGACCTTGACCCGTCTGGAAGAGGCCCAGCGCTACACCATAGGCGCCGTGCGATCCGATGTGGGGGAGCAACTGCTGCTCAACGCCGGCTTCGACGAGCAGAAGATCATGACCGCCAACCGCCTCTCCCAGGTCCTGCGCATGCTCACCTCGGGCCGGGTCGAGCTGATCTCCAGCAACAAGTCCACCCTGCTGGATCTCATCAAGACCCAGCAGCTGGATCCCGCCCAGTTCGAGGTGCGCTGGATGTTGAGCTCCGAGCAGTACTGCTTCGCCTTCAGCCACCCGGTGGACGATGCCCTGGTCAGGGAGTTCCAGCTCGGCCTGACCCAGGTGCTGGCCAGCAGCGACTTCCAGCAGCTCCAGCACAAATACTTCCCCACCCCCTGACCTCTTCCCCCGCCGGTGCCGCCAAGGCCCCGGCCCGCCTTTGAGCCAGCGCACGAAACCCGTTTAATGTTCACCACTTGCAACGACAAGGGGTGACGCAGACCGTCCCGGGTCCGTAATATAGGGCGCAGGAGCCTGTTGGCCCCTTTTTCACGGCAAGGGGCAGGGCGCACGGTGGCAGCGACAGTCAGGGGCGGCAGCGTGCCCGCCGACCGCCTTCATCGGGCAGCGCCGCGCTCACGCCCTTCCCCGCCATCTCTCCGATCTCTTGGGAACACACATGCACAACACAGCGAAATGGTTGATGAGTCTCTCGGTCTGCGCCCTTCTGATGGCCTGCGGCGGTGACAAGACCACCGGCAAGGCCTGTCTCGGGTCAAACAACGACACCCTGGTGGAGGGGATGCAGGACAAGTGCAAGGCGGGGGACATTGTCGCCACCAAGCACCCGGCCTATTTCTGCGATTTCAACTACGCGGTCACCTTCAACAGCTACAACTCCGCGATTTGCGTCTACTCCGGCGGTCTGAAACCGGAGAGAACCACGGAAAAATCATAACTGGCGACCCATTTGCCCCGTCTGACACGAAGAGGGCGGCAGGATATGTGGTCAACACCCGGGCGGCGGTGCCGCCCAGGCCATCCGGGGGCGGCTTCGCCCCTATTTCACCCGCATCAGACGGTGATGCTGCCCGGCGCACTCGAGCTGGAGCACCTGGGATCGGGCCATGGCCTCCACCCTGGCCAGCATCTCGGCGCTGTAGCCCTTGCGGCGCATCCATTGCAAGGGCTCCTCAAAGCCCCCTTCGTTGACCACGAAGGTATCTGTGTAGGACTCCTTGACGATGCTGACCACCCAGATGCGCTGCTGAAACTCGCAGAGTCCGGCCACCAGGGTGGCCGCCCGCCCGGCAAGGGCGCGCACACGGCGGACAAGAAGATGAACCATGGTATGGGCTCCGAACTGATAAAAGGGAAAACAGACTGGCACCCGGGTGGACGCGCCCCCTGTGCCCTCTCAACCCGCCCCGCTCCTATCGCGGGGCAGACACCTGACTGGAAGGGGGCGGGTTACCGCCCTCCCCTGCGGCCCGGCGCTGGCGCTTGACCGCATACATGCTCGCATCGGCCCGGTTCAGCGCCTCCTCGACGCTGACCTCGGCTGGCATCACGGCCACCGCCCCCACGCTGGCACCGGGATAATGGATCACCTTATCCCCCACCGGCAGTGACAGCACGCTGTGCTCGAACAGGCGCTGGCGAAACGCCGCCACCGCCCCGTCCAGCGTGTCGGCGTCCGGGAAAGGCCCCATGCCCACGGCCACGAACTCGTCTCCCCCAAAGCGGGCCAGCAGATCGCCGCCACGCAGGGTCTCCCCCAGTTGCCGCGCCATGGCGGTGAGCAGCCTGTCCCCCGCCTCGTGGCCATGCTCGTCGTTGATGGCCTTGAAGCCATCGAGATCCACAAAGGCGATGAGCACCGGATGCCCCGCCCGCTCCGACAACGAGAAGAGGCGGGTGAGCTCCAGCATCAGGGCGCGGCGGTTGGGGAGCCCGGTGAGGGGATCGGAGAGGGCCAGGCGCGAGAGCTCGTCGTTGGCCTGCTGCAATTGCCGCAGCAGTTGCTCCCGCTCCACCTGTTCGGCAATCAGGTGCGCGAAGAAGGCGATGAGCTGCTGCGCACCCGCCACCGCGGGTTTTTGTTCGGTACTGGCGCCGCACAGGGTGCCATAGAGGGAGCCGGTCGAGGTGCGCACCGGGCTGCTCAGATAGGAGCGAATGCCGAGCTCGCTGGCCGCCTGGGAGTCCCCCCACAGAGCGGCGACGTCATCGGTGTAACCAATCTCTTCGTCGATGGCACGGCGACACAGGGTATCGCTCCACTCCACCGTCATCCCCTCGGGGATCTGCAGCCCGGCCACATTGCGGGCATAACGGACATGCTGGGTGCTTTGCCCGAGGTCAATCTCGGTGAGATAGGTCGACTCCAGCCCGGTCACCGACGCCAGCATCTCCAGCAAGGGGCGGGTCAGGCTCTCCAGATCCCGCGCGTTTATCATCTGCTCCGAGAGCGCCAGCAAAATTTTATCCATGCCTACCTCCACTACTGCGTGCATCTGATGGGCGACTACCTTAGCCAACTCGGGGCGGGCCCGACAAGCGGCAGACCGCGATTGACCGGGGGAAAGATCGATTTGTTCACATTTTGGCATAACCGGACCCCAAGCGGCGTCGCCATGCGAAACACAGGGGCACAACCCTGCCCTCGCCCCTGGGTGCCGGGTCGATTCCCGCCGCGTATTCGCCCACGGTCACCATCCCCTCTCCCCTTGAGGGAGAGGGTCAGGGTGGGGGTCACTCGCCGTCATTTGGCATTGCTACGCCTGTAGGGTCGATTGGCGAAGCATCATCGTCCGCGGTAACCGTCCCCTCTCCCCTTGGGGGAGAGGGTTAGGGTGAGGGGCCGGTAACCTCATTGCCTGGTGCAATGCCGCCCCACGCCTCAATGGCACGGCTTCGCCGCGCAGGACACGAGGACGCCGTCCTCGATGGGGTTTCGCCCGCGAGCCTCGGCGACTTCGGTTTGATCCCCTCTTCCCTTAGGGGAGAGGGTCAGGGTGAGGGGTCGGTAACGGCATTGCCTGGTGCAATGCCGCCCCACGCCTCAATGGCACGGCTTCGCCATGCAGGACGCGAGGACTCCGTCCTCGATGGGGTTTCGCCCGCGAGCCTCGGCGACTTCGGTTTGATCCCCTCTTCCCTTGGGGGAGAGGGTTAGGGTGAGGGGGCGGTAACATCATTGCATGGCGAATGCCGCCCCACGCCTCAATGGCACGGCTTCGCCGTGCAGGACACGAGGGCGCGGCCCTCGACGGGGTTTCGCCCGCCAGCCTCGGAGACTTCGGTTTGCTCCCCTCTCCCCTTGGGGGAGAGGGTTAGGGTGAGGGGTCGGTAACATCATTGCATGGCGAATGCCGCCCCACGCCTCAATGGCACGGCTTCGCCGTGCAGGACACGAGGGCGCGGCCCTCGACAGGGTTCCGCCCGCCAGCCTCGGCGACTTCGGTTTGATCCCCTCTCCCTTTCGAGAGAGGGCTAGGGTGAGGGGTCGGTAACGGCATTGCCGGGTGCAATGTCGTCCCACGCCTCCATGGCATGGCTTCGCCGTGCAGGACACGAGGGCACTGCCCTCGATGGGGTTTCGGCTTTGTCCCCTCTCCCCTTGCGGGAGAGGGCTAGGGTGAGGGGTGGGTAACGGCATTGCCTGGCGAATGCTGCCCCACGCCTCAATGGCACGGCTTCGCCGCGCAGGACACGAGGACTCCGTCCTCGATGGGGTTTCGCCGCCGCTGCGCGGCTTGGCGAGTGACTTTTCTTTGCGTGGCCAAAGAAAAGTCACCAAAAGAAAGGCCACCCCCACTTGTTCGCCCTCCTGCGTCGGGTTCCCTCGGTTCAGGCAAAAGGTCTGGCGGAACGACGCAGACGGTACATCCCTGTACCGCCTGCGTCTGCGCCGTCGTCCATGACGGCGCCCCTGACCTTGTGCCCTCACCTCGGCGAACAACAGGGGGGCAACACCCAACCCGCAGCACCGAGGCCAGTTAATTGACCATGACCTTGTGTTTGCGGGGTCAGGGTCGGGAGGGCTGTTCTCTCAGAGCCAATCCCTCGCCCACCCCATGACGAGATCAGATTGTCGCACCTATGCAACAGACCTCATCAAGATAGTTGCATTGGTGAAAAAATCATAGTGAATGCAACAGCAAGCGGCAGATATCTCTATCGAGAAACGGCTTTATATTGAAGGCCCGATAGTGAATATTTCACTGTAATAAAACCTTATTTCTCGAATGTCCGATTACGCTTCGCTAATCGAACCTACAACACTAATCAAGCATATATATTTTGGACATGAGTTTTAACATTGGAGGTATTGTGATAACGGATGATAAAGAATGGGGATGCAAACATAATAGGCTTCCAACAAGTGGAAATATAAAATCATGTTTAATAACTGTAAACGATCTAAGATGCATAGCCCAAAAACTAAGGAAGGTGCGAACAAGTCCCTGATATGAGATCATGTTTGTCATCTGGAGCCATGGAACAGGGTTCATCATGAGTCATCAACTTACCTTCGCCGAC
>NZ_JBFOCN010000014.1:0-2246 GCF_040907815.1 Aeromonas sp. s6 | reverse complement strand
AGCGCCGTGACCGGCACCGAGATGACGGAGGCGAACCAGGGGGCGAAGGATGTGGTGAGCCACATGAGCTTCACCGTGAGCCACGGGGCTGATGCACTCGATACGAGCAGCCTCAAATTCGATATCGCCGCCATTCAGCAGAGCCTGGATGGCAAGTACAGCAGCCACGGCAGCCCGGTGACTTTCACCCTGGATGCCAACGGCGAGCTGGTGGGGACCAGCGCGGACGGCCGCGAGGTGCTGCGGGCCGAGCTGAGCCTCGTTGAGAACAACGGCAACTGGAGCGTCACCGCCAAGGTGACCCTGGGGGCCGAGCTGGATCACCAGGGCAGCGAATCCCTCGACCTGCCGCTCACCGTCACCCTGACCGACAAGGACGGGGACAGGGTCTCCACCGACTTGCCGCTCACCATCAAGGACGGCCATGCGCCGCACTTCGTGGCGGGCAGCGGGGTGAGCCTGGATGAGCGTGGGCTCGACGGCCACAACACCCTGACGGAAACGGGACACTTTACCCTGGAGTCGGGGTCGGATCGGGTGAGTCAGGTCTCGTTCGCCGATCCGGCTTCCCAGCCCCCCTTGATGGCACTGGGTCAGCAGGTGAAATACGAACTGGTGGACGGGGCTCCCGCCATTCCGGGCAACCAGATCCTCAAGGGTTATGTGGACGTGAACGGCGTGCGCGTCGAGGTGCTTCAGGTCGAACTGGTGGGCAAGCTGGACAATGCCGCCAGCAACACGTTCGACTACAAGGTGACCCTTTATCAGGGGGTGCACCAGAGCGGCGGTGACGGCAAGACGAGTCTGCCCCTCAAGCTTGACATCATTGACAGTGACAAGGGGGGCGGCAACAACGACAGCACCACGGGCACTCTGGACATCACCATCAGCGAAGGCGTCAGGCCGATCGTCAACGGGGTGACCATCGACAGCGTGACCCTGAGCGAGGGGCGCTTCGATGGCGCCGCCAATGGTGCGACCGCTGACGATCAGCTCATCACGGGCAAGGTGACGGTACAGGCCTACTCCGATCCCATCGTCGATGTGCGCCTGGTCCTGAGCGGTCAGGTCATGGACATCAACGGCAATCCCGTCACTCACAATGGCGAGACCCTCACCTGGCAGGCCGTACCGGGCAGCAACGGCCACAGCTTCCAGGCAGTGACTGCGAGCGGCACCCTGGTGCTGAGCGTGACCCTGCCCAATGTGCCCGATAGCGTCGCGGCGCACACCAAGGTGGATTTCGATTATCAGGTGGTGACTCACACCAACCTGGATCACGGCGCGAACGACAGGCTCGATATTCGTGTCGGCATGCAGGTGACGGACAGCGATGGCACCGTCAGCAAGGGCGATACCGTCATCCATGTGACCGATGCCGCCGATCCTCACCTTGGCATCGACAGCGGGGTCACCTTGCAGGAAGGGGCCTCAGGCCAGACCCTGGATGGCCAGTTGCCGGTGAGCGTGGGCAGCGATCGCCTGGTGTCGCTGAACTTCGAGGCGAGCCAGCCCGGCCTGAATGGCCTCACCAGCGGCGGCCAGCCGACCCACTATCAGGTCAGCGGCAACCAGATCACCCTGCTGGATGCGGCTAACAAACCCATCCTGACCGTGACCCTGGACTTGGACGGCAAGTACCATGTGACGCTCGATGGCGTGCTGGATCAGCCGGTCAGCACCAACAGCGTCAACCTGGGGCTGCAGGTGCAGGGCACCGATTTTGACGGTGACCGAAGCAATCTCGGCACCCTCAATATCGCCATCACCGACGGCGCCTTGCCCCAGGTCGACCCCGTCTCCCTCACCCTGGTGGAGGACAGCGACTGGAGCGCCGCCCAGACCCTCAGTGGGGATCTCAATATCACCGCCGGCACCGATCCTTTGGCCCATATCGGCTTCGATGCCAGCCAACCTGGCCTGCAGGGGCTCACCAGCGGCGGCCAGCCCGTGGTCATCACCATCAGCGGCAACAGCATCAGCGGCGCCGTCAACGGCCAGAACGTCTTCACGTTGACGCTGGATCAGAACGGTCACTACGTCTTCACCCTGAACCAACCGCTGGATCAGGGGAGTGCAGACAGTCTGCTCAAGGCGGGCTTCACCCTCATCGACAGTGACGGAGATAAAGTCTCCTCCACCCTGAGCGTGGCCATCGGCGACGGGGCCAATCCGGTCATCAGCGCCGTGACCGGCACCGAGATGACGGAGGCGAACCAGGGGGCGAAGGATGTGGTGAGCCACAT
>NZ_JBFOCN010000013.1:0-10382 GCF_040907815.1 Aeromonas sp. s6 | reverse complement strand
GCCCGAGTGAAACACTTCATGGATACCGTGTCTCCTTTCCCGGGGAATGGCTATGGCACAGCGAAGGTGTAGCACTATTGGGATCAGTTATTTAGGGAGAGAATTATTTGACGGTGAGCTCAATGTATTTAATACAGCTATAGTGATTTTCTTTAACGTGATTAGAGGCCGGCCTTTCAAGGAAATAGTTGGGCTCCGGTATAACGATATATCTAACCGCGATGGTGATAGGAATGCATTTGCAAAATTTACACAGCCAGCGAATAAGTTACCAGACAGCACCTTAACAAAGGCATATTCATTGTTTCAAAACGGTACCAAGGCAAAAGATGTAAGCTATGATGCTATAGTTTTCGATACTTACGACTATCTCGATACGGTCATTGCATTCTCTCTATCGGATGTACTAATAGGTGCATTTTATATTTATCATAGTGCGACAAAAGATAGTAACGCATTGAAAATGATTGAGTTATTAAAGTATGGAACAAATAATACTACTCACACACTATTAATAAGATATGGGTTTCCACCAGATGATCTAAAAGAAATATCAGAGTATATCGATAAGATTTCTGAAGAAAATATATTGTTTAAGCCAGATGTTATTTTTAGTTCGCCACATATACAAGAATTAGTTGAGTGGTATTTACCTTAGTCATCTAAATAGCATACTTAAATCCTAATTACTACCCCCTTAAAATACCACATTCATCTCAATATAAAAACCGCAGCCTCGGCT
This sequence comes from Aeromonas sp. s6, assembly GCF_040907815.1. Taxonomy (NCBI): domain Bacteria; kingdom Pseudomonadati; phylum Pseudomonadota; class Gammaproteobacteria; order Aeromonadales; family Aeromonadaceae; genus Aeromonas; species Aeromonas sp. s6. The sequence continues at coordinate 9,640 of NZ_JBFOCN010000013.1, read as the reverse complement.
GCGGTTTTTATATTCCTGATTTCTATTTCCCCAACCCCTTGCACTGCTCTCCCCCTGCGGCGGGATAGGCGGTGAGCGTCTCATAGAGGGCGGCACGCAGGCTGCCGGATTGGCAGAAGTCACAGCTGCCGCCAGCGTCGATATCGGTGATGCGGGCCCCTTGCGGCCCTTCCAGTACCAGATAGGTACTGACAAAACGGTAGGTGCCGCTGGGGGTGTCGAGCGGGGTGCCCGGCTCGCCAAAGGTGAAACGCACCTTGACCTCGCTGCGATCCCGGCTGCCGGCGATGGCGCGCGACGAGAGGATCTCCGAGCCCAGCAGGTGATCCCAGGCATTGGGCAGGAAGGGGTTGCCCTCGACGAAGGGGGGCTTCTCGTCCGGGGCTTCGCGAGTGGCTATCTCCCGCGCCTTGGAGGCAGCATTGAGCAGGCAGAGCAGCTCGGGGGAGACGATGCCTGGCAGTGCGCCGCCAAGATCGCTCTGATAGAGGCCGCTCGGTTTGACTTGGCGCTCCCAGTCGAGAAACTGGGCCACCTTGGCGCGGGCTTGGACCTGCATATCGGGGGCAGTGGCGGCCACAGACAGCCCGGACACCAGCAGAGGCAGGGCCAGAAACGGCATCCAGTTCAACTTCATGACGTCATCTCCTTGTTATTCTTGAAAAACAGAGCCGCCATCGGGCCGGTTTATGCCGTATATTGGCCCTCTCCCGACCACAAAGGAACTGCCTCTTGAGACCCTATCCCGCCCTGTTGCTCTTGCTGGCAACCACTGCCGTTCAGGCCGAACAGGATTGTACTGCGCCGGTGACACAAACCGACATGAACATCTGTGCGTTTCAGGATTACCAGCGAGCCGATGCCAAGCTCAATGCCGCCTATAAAAAGCGGGTTGCCTCCCTGGAGAAGGCACAGCTGGAGAGGCTGAGAACCGCGCAACGGGCCTGGATCACCTTTCGCGATGCCCAGTGCCGCTACGAGGCCGGCGTCTATGAAGGGGGCTCAATGGCGCCCATGGTCCACAGCAGTTGTCTCACCCAGTTGACCGAGGCGCGCACCAAAGACCTGAACATATTGCCAGACCAGCCATGATCAGAGGCGCCAACCAGGTCAGGTAGGAACTGGGGACAAGTAACAGACGGCTTGCAGGCACTCCGGTGAGTAATGACGCTAGTCCCCTCACCCTGACCCTCTCCCACAAGGGGAGAGGGGATCAGAACTCAGGCCGCCGAGGCTTGAGAGGTATCGAGGGAAGAGACACAAACAAAAACCGCAGCCCAAGGGCTGCGGTTTTTTTATTGGCTCAACCTGTTGGCCTAGGCGCCAACAAGGCCACCGGCCTTAGGCACGGCGCCAGCTGGTCTTGCCGGCGCTGTCTTCCAGCACGATGCCCATCTCGGTGAGACGGGCTCTAGCGGCATCCGCCGCGGCCCAGTTCTTGTCGGCGCGGGCCTGGTTGCGCTCGGCAATCAGGCGCTCGATCTCGGCGACCTCTTCGTCCGCTTCGTTGCCCTTCAGGAAGGCATCCGGATCCTGCTGCAGGATGCCGAGCACGGCGCCCAGCTCGCGCAGACGGGCACCGAGGCCGGCGGCCACGGCCATGTCTTCACCCTTCTGGCGGTTGATCTCGCGCACCAGGTCGAACAGGGCGGAGTAGGCTTCCGGGGTGTTGAAGTCGTCGTCCATGGCTTCCTTGAAGCGGGCCACCTGCTCGTCGCCACCGGCAGCAGCGGCCAGCGGCAGATCCCGCAATGCGGTGTACATGCGCTCCAGGGCGGCGCGGGCCTGCTTCAGGTTGTCTTCCGAGTAGTTGAGCTGGCTGCGGTAGTGGCCGGACATCAGGAAGTAACGGACGGTTTCGGCGTCGTAGTGGGCCAGCACATCACGGATGGTGAAGAAATTGCCAAGGGACTTGGACATCTTCTCTTTATCCACCATCACCATGCCGCTGTGCATCCAGGTGTTGACGTAGTCGCCGCCGTGGGCGCAGCAGGACTGGGCAATCTCGTTCTCGTGGTGGGGGAACTGCAGATCGGAGCCGCCGCCGTGGATGTCGAAGTGGTTGCCAAGGTGCTTGGAGTTCATGGCGGAGCACTCGATGTGCCAGCCAGGGCGACCCGGGCCCCAGGGGCTGTCCCAGGTCGGTTCGCCGGGCTTGGACATCTTCCACAGCACGAAGTCGAGCGGATTGCGCTTGGCATCCACCACGTCGACCCGGGCGCCGGCCTGCAACTGCTCCAGATCCTGGCCCGAGAGCTTGCCGTAATCGGCGTAGGAGTCGACGATGAACATCACATCGCCGTTGTCCGCCACGTAGGCGTGCCCTTTTTCCAGCAGGGTTTCAACCAGGGCGATGATCTCGCCGATGTGCTGGGTGGCGCGGGGTTCGATGTCCGGGCGCACCATGCCGAGGGCGTCGAAATCCTGGTGCATGTCGCCGATGAGGCGCTCGGTGAGATCGTCACAGGTCACGTGCGTTTCGGCGGCGCGCTTGATGATCTTGTCATCCACGTCGGTGACGTTGCGCACATAGGTGAGGTCGTACCCTGCATAACGCAGGTAGCGAGCGACGACGTCGAAGGCGACGAAGGTACGGCCGTGGCCGATATGACAGTGATCATAGATAGTGACGCCACACACATACATGCCCACCTTGCCCGGGTGGATAGGTTTGAATTCTTCTTTTTGACGAGTGAGTGTGTTGTATATCTTCAGCATCTTATGACCACTGCCTGTGAGTAAAATGGCCTGCCATTCTAACCGCATCCGGTATAGAAAACGAGGCAGAAAAAGCCCCCTCTCCCCCCTGCCATCTATGCCGCAGGGCCCTGATGGGCTAGAATTGCCACCACTTTATGCCATACACCTGCGGGCACCTTGCTGCCCGCGTCAAAATGAAAGGACAACTCATGGTTACTCTGCACACCAACCACGGCGACATCACCCTGACCCTGAACGCGGAAAAAGCCCCGGAGACCGTGGCCAACTTCCTGCAATACTGCCGTGACGGTCACTACGACAACACCATCTTCCACCGCGTCATCGACGGCTTCATGATCCAGGGCGGCGGCTATGCCCCGGGCTTCGAAGAGAAAGAGACCCGCGCTCCCATCAAGAACGAGGCGGCCAATGGTCTGTCCAACAAGGTCGGCACCATCGCCATGGCCCGCACCATGGAGCCGCACTCCGCCAGCGCCCAGTTCTTCATCAACGTGAACAACAACGACTTCCTGGACTTCAAGTCCGCCACCACCCAGGGCTTCGGCTACTGCGTGTTCGGTGAAGTGACCGCCGGCATGGACGTGGTCAACAAGATCAAGGGCGTCAAGACCGGCAACTACGGCCGCATGCACCAGGACGTTCCGACCGAAGACGTCGTCATCACCAAGGTGACCCTTGCCGAGTAATCCCTGCCGGCCAGGCTCTGACACAACTGCGGCCCCGGCCGCAGTTTTTCCATCTGCCGCCCCCAACTGGCGCCGCCTCGACTATCTGGCCCAGGGCAACGAACGTCAGCGCTCGGCCCACGCCCTGCTGAGCGGCGGCCTGTGGGATGAGCTTGGCCCCCTGTGCAACGATCTGGCCCTGGTAAGCACGATCGCCATCGGGCTGGATAGGCCCGGCAGCGATCTCGACATCCTCTGCCAGCATCCGGACCCGGCCTTCCTTGCCGCGACACTGGCCGCACAAGGCTGGCAGGTGCGAAGCAAGGGCGAACAGGTCTGGATCGCCGAGCAGCAACGCCACGAGCCAGATGGCCAGTGCTGGCCAGTCGAGCTCTACCTCACCCCTGACCCCCTCGAGACATGTCATGGCTGGCGCCACCTCAGCCTGATGGCCGCCCTGCTTGAGCGCTTTGGCGCCCCCTTCCACCGGGAGGTGCTGCGCCTGCGCGTTGATGAAGGGCTCAAGGGGGAAGCGGCCATGTGCCGCCTGCTGGGCCTGTCCGGCGACCCTTACGAGGCGTTGCTGACCCTGGAGGGCGTCAACCTTGCGGGGCTCTGCTGCTCTTCCCTCCCCCACCCGCTCGACGAGCAAGGTCACAGGCCTTGTCCGCCCCCAGGCGGGACTCTCTTACCATGATGCCCAGGAACTCATGAGCACCCTCTTTATCAGTGACATTCACCTCAGCCAAGGCAGGCCCGACATGACGGCGGCCCTGGTGCGCTTTCTGGCCGAAGACGCGCCCGGTGCCGACGCCCTCTATGTGCTGGGGGATCTGTTCGAATTCTGGATTGGGGACGACGACCCCAACCCGCTCCACCGCGAGGTGGCCGATGCCTTTCTCGCCCTGAGCCAGCAGGGGGTGCCCCTCTATTTCATTCACGGCAACCGCGACTTTCTCTTGGGGCGCCAGTTTGCCAAACGGGCCGGCATGACCCTGCTCGGCGACCCCTGCGTCATCGAGCTGTACGGCGAGCGGGTGCTGCTGAGCCACGGGGATCTGCTCTGCACCCGGGATGAGGGCTACCAGAAGTTTCGCCGCATCACACAACTCAAATGGCTACGCTGGCTCTTCCTGCGCCTGCCGCTCTCGCGCCGCCAGGCCATCGCCCACAAGATGCGCGGCCAGAGCCAGATGGAGAATGCCCACAAGAGCCAGATCATTATGGACGTGACCCCGGAGGCGGTAGACGAGATGCTGCGCCAGCACGGCTGCCGCCTGATGATCCACGGCCACACTCACAGGCCCGCCATCCACGACTTCACCCTGGATGGGCGTGCGGCGCGGCGCATCGTGCTGGGGGACTGGTTCGAGCAGGGGTCGGTGCTGGTGTGCTCCCCCGCCGGGCAGCGCCTCGACACCCGCGCGCTCGGCTGAGGCCCTCTGCCTGCCATGGTCATGAGCGAGTCTCATAAGACCGTTTCTGACTCACGCCGTGCTGTGGCGGGATACAAGCAGGATCCCTGCATATACTCTGGTTCTCTGCACATAACGAGGAGATGACCATGGGATTTCTTACTTGGGTGGTACTGGGGCTGATCGTCGGCATCCTGGCTAAATGGATCATGCCGGGCAAGGATGGCGGCGGTTTCTTCATGACAGTGATCCTGGGGGTGGTCGGTGCCATGGTGGGGGGCTATGTCAGCACCCTGTTCGGGATGGGAACGGTCACCGGCTTCAACCTGCCGAGCATCATCATCGCCACCGTTGGCGCCCTGATCGTGCTGTTTGTCTACAACAAGTTGCGCAGTTGAGACCCAGCCACCCATCGATGCGAGGGCGCCTGTGGCGCCCTCGCTGTTTTCTGCCCCGCTGGCTCCATCTTGCCGCGACCACCCGATCTCATCCCCCGAGCCTTAGCCCGGCGCCGGGCTTGCATCATTTCTAGTAGAGGCGTCTAATAACTCCCATGCCAACCAGCGACGCTCTGCCCCGCCGCCCTCGCGGTCGCCCTGCCCTGCACGGGCACACCTATGCCGATACCCGGGATCTGTTGATCCGCCGGGGCATGGAGCTGCTGACCGAACAGGGCATCGCCGCCACCTCCATCGAGCGGGTATTGCAGTCGACCGGGATCCCCAAGGGCTCCTTCTATCACTACTTCGCCACCAAGCACGACTTCACCCTGGCGGTCATGGATGCCTATCACCATTACTTCTGCCGCAAGCTGACGCGCTATCTGGAGGATGAGAGCCTGCCTCCCCTGGCCCGTCTTGTCGCCTTCGTCGACAGCGCCTGCCGGGGCATGACCCGTTATGCGTTCCAGCGGGGCTGCCTTGTGGGCAACCTGGGTCAGGAGGTGGTGCAACTGCCCCCCGATCTGCGCCTGCGCCTCGAGCAGATCCTCATCGACTGGGAGGCGCTGCTCGCCCGCTGCCTGAGGGATGCCGTGACGGCGGGGGAGCTGCCCCCTGAATGTGACTGCCCTGCCCTCGCCCATCAGTTCTGGATCGGCTGGGAAGGGGCCGTACTGCGCGCACGCCTGGTGGGCGATACCGAGCCCATGCTCTCTTTTCTCCGCTTTTTCATGACCTTGGCCAAATAGTTTTTTTACGAAGATTAATAGTCAGTCAGTCCAATTAATGGGAGTAGACAAGATGTTCAACGGTATTCTGATCGAGAAAGACGAGGCGGGTTATCGCGCCAGCTACCAGAGCCTCTCCGAGGAGATATTGCCTGCCGGGGATGTGACCGTGGCGGTACAGTGGTCTTCCCTCAACTACAAGGATGGCCTGGCCCTCACCGGCGCCGCCCCCGTGGTACGCCGCTTCCCTCTGATCCCCGGCATCGACTTTGCCGGTACCGTGCTGGAGAGCCAGCATCCCGACTGGCACCCCGGCGACAAGGTGGTGCTCAACGGATGGGGCGTGGGCGAGACCCACAGTGGCGGGCTGGCAGAGCGGGCACGGGTCCGGGGCGACTGGCTGGTCGCCCTGCCTGAGCGCTTCCAGCCCCGGGACGCCATGGCCATCGGCACCGCAGGGTACACCGCCATGCTCTGCGTGATGGCGTTGGAGAAGCACGGCATCACCCCCGGTGACGGTGACATTCTGGTGACGGGCGCCAACGGCGGCGTGGGCAGCGTGGCGATCACCCTCCTGGCCAAGCTCGGCTATCGGGTCGTGGCCGCCACCGGGCGGCTGCACGAGGCCGACTATCTCAAGTCCCTCGGCGCCGCCGAGGTGATCGATCGCGCCGAACTGGCCACGCCGGGACGCCCGCTGGGCAAGGAACGCTGGGCCGGCGTTATCGACACCGTCGGCAGCCACACCCTGGCCAATGCCTGCGCCACTACCCGCTACGGCGGCGCCGTGGCTGCCTGCGGTCTCGCGGGAGGGATGGACTTCCCCTCCACCGTCATGCCCTTCATCCTGCGCGGCGTCACCCTCTATGGCATCGACAGCGTGATGGCACCGCGCTCGCTGCGCCAGCAGGCCTGGGCCCGACTGGCCGAGGATCTCGACCTGACCCGCCTCCATCTCCTCACCCGGGAAGTGCCCCTCTCCCAGGTCGTGCCCCTGGGGAATGCTTTCCTGGCAGGCCAAGTGCGCGGCCGGATCCTGGTCAATGTCCAGGGGTGATGACTGACGCGATATGAGCCGGCTCGCCTGACCANCAGGTCAGGCGAGCCTCTCCAGGGCATTTCGCAGCCACACGGAGCGTCACCCCCCTTCCCATCGTCCATGACAATGGGCAACAGATGCGTTCAAACACTCAAGTGCAGGTTTCCCGGACAGAGGGACCGAGACATCTCTATAGGCAGCACCTTCCCGCTGCGCCCCCTCCCCCATCGATGCAGACAACCGTCACTCCTCACCGACAAGCCCCTGCCCTGGATACCCGTATTCGTCGACATGAGGCCCTGTTCGCCCACGACTGCGAACCATTGTCTTGCCCACTGACAGACCCCCGTTAAACAATCGATGCATCGAACAAATAATTCAGAATAGGAATACGTTTTATTTATCACCGCATATAAAAAGGGCGCATCACCTTGTATTAAACCTGTTTTTTGTATGGAAAAGCCCGAATCAAATGACAGGGTGCATTACACTCAAAACGACGCTTCATACCCAGAAAGTGTGAAGGGTTCGTCAACGAAGAGATGTCGGATGATTCTATTTTCTTGGCTGGGGTGTACTTATGTTCGACTCGAAACTTAAAAAAGAGCTGGCAGCAGAACGAGAGAGGGCCTTGAAAAGCGAGGCACTGGATCATGCCATGCACGATCATCTTCCCATGATTGAATTCACCACCGATGGTTATATTCTCGATGCCAGCCCGCTTTTTCTTCATTCCGTCGGCTACTCCCTCAATGAGATCGTGCAGCAGCATCACGCCATGTTCTGCATGAAAGAAGATACCGACTCTCCCTCCTATCGGGAATTCTGGCGAGATCTGGCAAATGGGCACAGCCAGCATGGCACCTTCCACCGGGTTGGCAAACAAGGCAAGGAAATATGGCTGGAGGCCACCTATTTCCCCGTCAGCCAGGGCGGAAAAATAATCAAGATCATCAAAATAGCGTCAGATGTGACGGTGCAACATGATCTGCTCATGACTCAAAAAGCAATATTTGAGGCGCTGGATCGCTCCCTCGCCGTCATCGAGTTTGAACCGACTGGTGTTGTTATTTCCGCCAACCGTAATTTCCTGGATACCATGGGCTATCGACTCGATGAAATTAAAGGCCATCAACATCGCATGTTTTGTGATGAGCTGTTTTATCGGGAACATCCCGATTTCTGGCAGGAGCTGGCTCAGGGTACGTTCAAATCGGGGCGCTTTCAGCGATTTGATAAAAAAGGCCATGAAGTCTGGCTGGAGGCAACCTATAACGCTGTGCGGGGCAGCCATGGCAAAGTGATCAAGGTCATCAAGTTTGCTTCCAATATCACCCCGCAGATCAGCAAAGATCAGGCCGTACAACATGTGGCTAAGGTGGCAAATGAAACATCTGTCACAACCAAATCCTCCGCCATCAAAGGAGAGGACATGTTGACCACCGTCGTCTCCACTTCGGACAATATTGTCAGGCAGATGGAACATGCCAGCACCTTGATGAGCAAGCTCCACGCTCAATCCCAGAATATCACCGCCATCGTATCCACCATCAGCAGCATTGCAGACCAGACCAACCTGCTCGCGCTCAATGCCGCCATCGAAGCGGCGAGAGCCGGCGAACAAGGCAGAGGCTTTGCCGTCGTGGCCGATGAAGTTCGTCAACTGGCGGCAAGAACCTCCCTATCGACCAACGAAATAGCCAATGTCGTCAGCCAGAATCAGCAGCTCACCAGGCAGGTCAGCGAGCAGATCCAGTCCGCGGCAGACGGCGCCATCCACGGGCAAAAGCAGATCGATGACGTTGCAAAAGTGATGGAGGAGATAAGACACGGAGCAGAAGAGGTGTCGACCATCATCTCGGAACTCTAGAGAATTCTGGGAAGCACTCAGGAGCCTGCCATCGAGCAGGCTCTTTGATGTTCACACCAGGGGTAGTAGCTTGGCACGTGCAGATTCAAGAGATGAACCGACTCTTCAGGTCGCTGCCATTCTGGCTGTCAATTAGCTAGTAACAAAAAGGCCACTATTGCTAGGCTGTGTTCTCAAAATGCTGGTTTTCTGTCCACACATAACTCGCGCAAGTAGCGAAGGCAGAAAGCCAGTTTGATAAAGGCTGCAAAACTCTTGGCTAGCTTTTCATATCTCGTTGAAAACCGGCGAAACTTCTTCAACCAACCGAAGCACCGCTCCACGACATTGCGCCTGCGGTAATGCACCTTGTCCAGTACCAATGGACGCCCCTTATGGCGCCGTTGCTGGTCGCTGCGTTGCGGAATGACCGCTTTTATCCTTCTCCGCCGTAGCTCGGCTCGAAAGGCTTTGCTGCTATAGGCCTTGTCTGCGGCAAGATGCGCTGGCCGTGTTCGGTAGCGACCTGATGACGTTGGTATCCTCGCCATGGCCAACGCGCTTGTTGCATAGCTGATTTCTGCTGATTGCCCCGGTGACAGGCAGAAGCTCAGTGGTAAGCCATGACCGTCCGTGACCAAGTGAATTTTGCTGCCGAAACCTCCCCGCGAACGGCCAAGGGCTTGATTCATTGAGGTGTTTTTTTACGTGCACCGGCAGCATCTTTGGATGCTCTGACATTGGAGCCGTCCAGGCACCACAGGTCGAAATCGATGAGCCCTT
>NZ_JBFOCN010000124.1:0-30660 GCF_040907815.1 Aeromonas sp. s6 | reverse complement strand
GCCATGATCAAACTCTTCAATTTAAGTTTGGTTGCCACTCTTTGTTACCAAGGAGTTGGCGGCTCAATGAATTGCTGAATTAACTGCTGCAACTTTCGTTGCTTTGGTCACTTCATCAGACATTGAAAATCAAAAATTGCTTTTGATGCTCGATGCTGTGAGTGCCCACACAGATTGCTTGATTCAAATTGTTAAAGAGCGTCACGCTTATCGCGTTGAGGAGGCGCATCTTACGCTCCTCACTTCGAAAGTCAAGCGGTTGTTTTCGCTTTTCTTTCGGCGCCACTTCCTAAGGAAGCTGGCTCATCAGTTCGGCGTGGTCCGCCGTGCTGGTAGGGGCGCATTATAGGGAGCCGCGCCGTGATGACAAGGGCTTTTTCACCGAAAAGAACCGTTCGCTCAGATATACAGCAAAGCGATTCTATTTCGTTCGCATCACCACCATCTCGGGCTGTCATTGGATTTAAATTGAACATTTGAAAAGCCACTTTATAATTGGCTTTTCAAATACTCAATTAAGGTTTCATTCATGCACCAGATCCTGGATAGCCGCAAAGAGGAGAGAATCGTTCCTCTGTTCCGCCTCGGGTTTCGGCCTTTCTTCCTGTTTGGCGCCTTGTTCTCGGCTTTGGCGATGCTGGGCTGGCTGGGGCAGCTCAACGGTTGGTTCGCTCTGCCCGGGATTGCCAACCCCATCTGGTGGCATGCACATGAAATGCTGTTCGGCTTTGGTGCCGCCATAGTGGCGGGTTTTCTGCTTACCGCCGTCCAGAACTGGACCGCTCACCCAGGTGTACGCGGTTGGCCGCTGGCACTGGTCGTGGGATTGTGGGCCACCCCGAGAGGCCTGCTCCCCTGGTTTGGAGAAAGCAATGTCACTCTGATGGTCATGGACCTGGCCTGGTTGCCCCTCTGTACGTGGTTTCTCGCCAGACCCATCATAGTGACGCGCCAGTGGCGCAATCTCTTTTTTGTTCCCCTGCTTCTCGTGTTGACCCTGCTCAATACCGCTTGCTGGCGGTGGCATGCCGAATGGCCATTGGTGGAACATATCCTGCTTGCAACCGTGCTCCTCTTCACGACCCTGATTGCCGTCATGGGAGGACGTGTCATTCCCTTCTTTACCGCCAGAGGCACTGGGGCGGAAAAAGCCCCCCCACTGCCGTGGCTGGAGCGCATTACCCTCGCGTCTCTGTGGCTCATCCTGCTGTTCTGGTTGGTGCTCCCGACACAGTGGGTCATCGGAATTCAGATGTTCCCTCTATATATAGTGGCGGCAGGGGCTCACCTCTACAGGCAGCTGCGCTGGCGACCCGGAACCACGTTGGCCCAGCCCCTGCTGTGGTCGCTTCACCTGGCCTACCTCTTTATCCCACTGGGGCTGACCGCCCTGGCGGCACGCACGGCTGGCTGGCCGATTGCCTTGTCACTGGCCAGCCATCTGTTCAGCGCGGGCAGCATGGGGGCCATGATCCTCGGGATGATAGCCCGTGTATCCCTCGGACACAGTGGCAGAGCCCTGCAGCTAGGACGCAGGATCACAGCGGCATTTGCACTGGTCATCCTGTCCGCACTGTTGCGGGTCTTGCTCCCCCTCTTTTGGCCAGACCTCACCCTCACGGGATGGAACCTCAGCGGATGGAGCTGGATTGCCGCCTACGGTCTCTTTGTCTGGGTCTATACCCCCATACTGACCAGTCCCAGGGCGGATGGCCGCCCCGGCTAATCATCGCGTGTCCATGACCGGATAGTGGATCAGATTGTGGAAGATGGCGGGAGCGACCCCAAGATTGCGATAGCCATGGGGACGGTCCGCCGCAAACCGGACGGCCTCACCCTGATCGAGGGAACGCCACGCCCCGTCAACCAGCACCTCCATCACACCGCTGATGACGATGACATGTTCGGTCACTCCGGGTTCATGGGGTTCTGACTCCCGCTGGTAGCCAGGTAGCAGGGTCAGTTCGAACAACTCGAAACCAAAGCGGGCCTCATAGGGGAAAAGCGGGGCAACCTGCATCCCCTCTCCCGCCGGCTGCTGTCGAATATCATCGGCAATACGGTATACCGTCTCTCCCTGTGCCGCTGGTGTCGGCTCAATGAAACTGGAGAAAGAGACCCGAAAACCGGTGGCAATCTTCCACAATGTTGCCACCGTCGGACTGGATTCACCTCGCTCGATCTGTCCCAGCATGGCCTTGCTCACCCCCGTTTCACGGGCGGCCATATCCAGGCTCCATCCTCTTTCAGTGCGCAGCCCTTTCAATCGCTGGGCCAGATAGCGACTCATCTCCTGCATCTGTTCTCCGATTTCTTCGAGCCATATTGTGCGCCATAACGCACAGCGTTATAGTCGAATCCACATTGTACGCAATAGCGCACAAGCTATCAGCATCCACAAGGAAGTTTCCCATGCCCCTAGCCCTCCCCCACATGGTCGCGGGACTCATCGCCGTATTGGTGGGTTACACGAGTTCTGTCGTCTTGATCATCCAGGCCGCCACGGCCGCCGGTGCCGGTGCAGCCCAGGTCTCTTCCTGGCTATGGACACTGGGTATCGGCATGGGGGTCAGCTGCATCGGCCTCTCCCTCTATTACCGGATGCCTGTCTTGACGGCCTGGTCTACCCCGGGTGCCGCCCTGCTCATCACCAGCCTGGGGAACTTCAGTCTGGCGGAGGCCATCGGCGCCTTCATCATCTCTTCACTGCTGGTCACCCTCTGCGGCATCAGCGGCTGGTTCGACAGGCTGATGCGCCACATTCCCGCCCCCCTGGCGGCCGCCATGCTGGCCGGAGTCTTGCTCAGGTTCGGGCTGGATCTCTTCAAGGTGGCACCGCAAGATCCTCTGCTGCTTGGCACCTTGCTACTGGCTTTCTTGCTGGGTCGCCACCTCTGGCCCCGCTACACCATGGTGCTGGTCCTGGCTGCCGGCATGCTGCTCTGCACCCTGAGGGGCGAGCTGCAACTCAACGAGGTTCACTGGCAACTTTCCACCCCGGTCTGGATCTCGCCAGCCTTTTCCATCGACGCCCTGCTCGGCATCGCACTCCCGCTCTTTCTCGTTACCATGACCTCGCAAAACATGCCGGGCATTGCCATCCTGCGCGCCCACGGCTATCAACCGGCCACTTCTTCCCTGATTGGCTGGACCGGATTCATCGGCGTGCTGCTGGCACCGTTTGGCGGCTATGCCTTCAATCTGGCCGCCATCACAGCCGCCATCTGCATGGGCAAGGAAGTGGATCACGATGTCACTCGACGCTGGCCTGCTGCCGTGTGGGCTGGATGTTTCTACCTGCTCACAGGCTGTTTCGGTGCCACCGTGGTTGCCCTGTTTAGCGCATTCCCTGCGGTGCTGGTCACCTGCGTGGCCGGGCTGGCGCTGCTCGGCACCATAGGCAGCAGCTTGCACAGCGCCTTGCAGCAGGACGAGGAGCGGGAAGCCGCGCTACTGACTTTCCTCGTGACTGCCTCGGGGATCACCCTGCTCGGGGTCGGGTCTGCCTGCTGGGGATTGCTGATCGGAGTGACATTGCATCAAGTCAACCGGCTCCGCGCCTGACCTGACCATCTGGGGAGACTCCAGTGAGACGCAGCACATAATCCTGAGAAGAGCGTTCACATATGAACCTTATTCCTTTCTAGTGACAAAACGGCGCAGATCCTTCCCGACAAGCGCCGTTGTCAGACTCAATACTGGAGAACGAAGATGAGGAATCAGGCTGTCATTTTATTACTGGCACTGCTGGGTGCCACCACGGCCCAGGCTGCCGACACCGATCGGGACCTGGCACGCCAGATCGCGCTGCAGCAGAAGAACCTGCTGCCGCTCCTGAACAATCAGGAATACCAGAGCCCGCTGCCCAACCTGCTGCCAAAGGCCAGCCCGCGCCTGAAGCGCCAGGCACGGGATGCCAACCAGGCGGCCATCAGTCGGCAAGGGCTGGATGGCGAGGTCAGGGAACTGATGCAACTGCGGCTGGCCAATCCGGATCAGGCGGATGCACTGCAACAAGGAGTGGAGCCACTGGTTGCCTACATACCAAGTGGTGACGAAAAGAGCTGGAGCGCCATCGAGGCGTTCGACAGCGCCGGCAGCCCGATCTATCTCGATGTGAACCAGCCGCCGGCGCGGCCGGTACTGGTGGTGGAGGCCGATCCGGTCAAAGCCAAGAATGCCGGCCTGAAGGTGATGCGAAAGGCGCTGGCTGCCGCCGACATGCAGGTGACGCCCCGTGCCACCAGCAACACCACGCCCCTCAAGACCAGCATTCTCAAGAAGATCAGGCTCAACGATGATCAGGAGCCCTGGCTGCTGGGCGCCGCCGAGGTCTATGCCGTCGTGGCCGGGGTCAATCCTGGCAGGGACGAGCCCGTGGTAGACATCGTCGACATGCCCTATCTCGACTACGACAACACCGACTACACCCCCAACCAGATCCTGGTCTATTGGGATCGCTACCGCTGGGGAGCCGTCGACGTGGTCATGATGGAGCAGGATGACAACGTCAATTACAAGGAGCTGAGTGCCCTCCTGATTGACGCACTCAAACTCGGCTTCACTGCGGGCGGCGTACCCGAGGCCCTGCCCTTCCTCGACCTCGGCGGTCGTATCGTCAAGGCACTTCCGGACTCCTGGATGACCAACAACGACGACTACCTCGACACCTTCTATACCCTGGAGCAGGACCAGAGCTATCACCAGTATCCCGGTGCTGCCGGCAATGCAGTCATCGATCTCGAGCCCAGGGAGATCCAGCCAACCCGGCCGTGACTGTCGCCCAAAACAAAAAGCCAATGAGAAGACTCATTGGCTTTTCTGTATCAGAGCCGCGGATCAGGCCTGACCTTTCGGCCTCACACCCAGTGTGTGACAGATGGCGTAGGTCAGCTCTGAGCGGTTCAGGGTATAGAAGTGGAAATCCTTCACCCCTTCCTGACTCAGCACACGCACTTGGTCGATGGCAATGCTGGCTCCCACCATGTTGCGCGTCATCTGATCGTTTTCCAGCCCTTCGAAACGCTGGTGCATCCAGCGCGGGATCTTCACGTTGGTGAAACCGGCAAACTTGGCCAGGGTCTGGTAGTTGGAGACCGGCAGTATCCCCGGCACGATCTCCGCATCGATACCGATGGCGGCGCAGCGATCCCGAAAACGCAGATAGGTCTCCACATCGAAGAAGAACTGGGTAATGGCCCGGTTGGCACCGGCATCTATCTTGCGCTTGAGGTTGAGCAGGTCGGATTGCGCACTGCGAGCCTCGGGGTGGCCTTCCGGATAGGCGGCGACCGAGATGTCGAAATCGGCTTCGGATTTCAGCAGGGCGACCAGATCGGTGGCATACATATCAGGCTTGTCGAGGCCGGGGGGCAAGTCTCCGCGCAGGGCCACGATGTGACGAATGCCGCTGTTCCAGTAGTCACGGGCAATGGTGCGCAACTCGTCACGGCTGGCGTCGATACAGGTCAGGTGCGGGGCGGCGATGAGCCCGGTGCGCTCCTTGATGTCCTTGATCACCTTGTGAGTGCGGTCACGGGTGCCCGAGTTGGCGCCATAGGTAACAGAGACGAATTTGGGCTCCAGCACCTGCAGGCGCTCGATGGACTGCCAGAGGGTGTTCTCCATCCCTTCGCTGTTGGGCGGGAAAAACTCGAAACTGACCGATATGTCGCCACCCAGATCCGCCAAACTCTGGTTGAGTGCCTCAACCTGACGCGCGCTGTGAAATCCCATCTGCTCTCTCCCTGTCCTGCAACCCATTCCTTCACGCCAAAACGGATGTTTGGACGTCTAAACGTCTTTCTATCTTTATGAGAAAACGGCTCAAAGTCAATACCGATTTGTCAGCGACAAGGGGGATTGCCGATTTTTTTATTTTGCAATTCAACCTAAGTAATGAGCGACCCCATCCCAAAATGCTGTCAGGCACGCTATGATGCGGGCGGATCGTCCTGGACGTTCTGAATCTGCGTGTGATTGTTTGGCCGGGTTTCCCGGCCTTTTTTTAACTTCTTTCCCCGCCTGCCGATAAGCAATTCAAGCGTTTGCAGGAGCCCCATCATGGAAGATCACCCCGGTTTTGCCACCGATCTGCTGTTCGATCGCTATCAGGGCGAGGTGACGGATCATGATGCGTTCTGGACCGTGCGCACCCCGGGCTCTCCAGACTACTACTTCGGCAACTACCTGTTGCTGCCCACCCCCCCAAGCGATCGTGACAAGGGCTGGCTCGAGGCCAGTTTCGACAGGCTGATTGGCTGGGACCCCCGTATCCGCCACCGCACCTTCCAGTGGCCCCTCGCCGCAGGCCAGAACAGCCGGATCGCCGGATTCGTGGCGGCGGGATACCAATACATGGAGTGCGTGGTACTGGCGCTGAGTGCAATGGAGTGGCAAGCCCCCACCGGCAGCGACCTGGCCCCGGCTCGCCCGTTCACCGCGGCGGACTGGGATCAGTGGCTCGCCTTCGAGCTGGCAGAGCGGGATCCCGCCCATTCGGAGGAGCGCTATCTTCCCTATCTCTTGTCACGCCGCCAGCTCTATCAGGCCATGATCGATGACGGGCTCGGACAGTGGTGGGGGTTATGGCACCAGGATCAACTGGTTGCCAGCTGCGGACTCTTCTTCACCGGCCCCCTGGGACGCTTTCAACTGGTGCGCACGCACGCAGAGTGGCGAAACCGGGGGCTCTGTCGTCTGTTGCTGAGCCAGGTCGCACGCCAGGGACTGGTACGGGCCAGTTCGCTCATCATAGTGGCAGACGAGCACTATCACGCCCAGCGGGTCTATCGCGCTCTGGGTTTCGTGCCGGTGGCCCGTATTGGCAGCCTGTGCCGCTGGCCACGGGAATGACAGGTCATCACGCAGATGCAAAACGGGAGGCCAAGGCCTCCCGTTTTGCATGGTGAACCATCAGGGCTGTGCCCCCTCCAGTTCGCTGGCGAGCGCCTCCTCCACTTCGGCAGGAGGCGCTGGAGCGACGGCTCCGGACACCGGTACTGACGGAGGCTGGGTTGCGCTCGCTCCGGAGGGAGCTTGTCCATCCGGCACCACAGGTGCAGCAGGCTCGGTCCCGATGGCACCCGACACAGGGACGGCAGGCACGCTCGCCTCACACTGACACTCCTGTCCCTTGCCCTGGTTGCCCTGATGGGGGGCATACCACCCTTTCAACCCCTGTTCCAGGCGATCGGCCGCCGCCTTGGGTGCCACTGTTCCCAGCAATACCTGCTGGCTCACCTCGGCCAGTTCATCCCCGAGCTTGGGAGTGCCTCGGGAGAGGATCTGGGCGGCAACCCGGATGGTGGAATCGCACTGATCCCGCCACTCCATCATCTCTCTGGCCGCCGGATTGGTGGCTTCAAAGAAGTGGTTGGAGAGCGAGAAGAAGCCGGGCAGCGAGTTGGTATAGAGCTCGGCAAACTGGGGAGTGGTCAGCCACTGCAGGAAGGTCATGGCGGCCTCCTTGTTCTTGCTGGCCGGATTCATCCCCATACCGATGTCGGTGTGATCGGTGAAGAAACAGCCATCCCCCTGCTTTGCCACGGGCGGGCGCATGACACCGAAGTCCACCTTGCCGGTGAAGGGGGCGATCTCCCAGGATCCCGCCGCATAGAAGGCAGCCTTGCCCGAGGTGAACAGCTCGTTGGTGGTGGCGTAGTCGCGGCTCTCACCCCCCTCCCCCAGGTAGTCACGCCAGC
Organism: Aeromonas sp. s6; assembly: GCF_040907815.1. Lineage (NCBI taxonomy): Bacteria > Pseudomonadati > Pseudomonadota > Gammaproteobacteria > Aeromonadales > Aeromonadaceae > Aeromonas > Aeromonas sp. s6. Next base: position 22,957 of record NZ_JBFOCN010000124.1, on the reverse strand, counting down.
GGGCCAGCTCCTCGAACACCTTGACGTATTGCGGGTTGTTGAAGCGCTCCTGGCCCCCGATCAGCGCCAATCGACCATCCTCCCCCTTCCAGTAGTTGGGGCCTATGTTCTGGAAACCGAGCTCGGAGGCAACCCAGCTCTCCGAGCCGCTCACGGCGAGGGGAACATAGCGACCATCCGCCTTCACCTTGTCCAGGGCTGCGAAGAATGCCTCGCGGGTCTGGGGTACCGTCAGCCCCAGCTCACTGAATATCTTCTTGTTGTAGAAGAAGCCGTGAATCACCGATGCCATGGGTACGCAGAAAGTCTGGGCGCCGCTGTCGGTCTGCCAGGGGGATTGGGCAAAGCTCGGGAAGTTCTCCATCCCCGCCATCTCGCTTAGCTCCACCAGATGGCCCGCCTTGAACAGGGCCAGGGAGTCGTCAAACGGGCGGCAGGTGATGAGATCCCCCGCCTTGCCCGCCTTGAGGCTGGCCCAGAGGGTCGGCATGTACTCGACGTTCTGCACCCCGTTGAATTTCACCTGAATACCCGGGTGGGCGGCCTCGAAAGCAGGAATGATCTTCTGTTCCCACAAGGCCTTGTCATCTATGCGCCAGCTCTCTATCACCAGCTCGCTGGCCATCAGCTGGCCACACAACAGGAGACTCAGGGCCCCGATCCACTTGTTAGCCATAAGTCCTCCTACACCTTGAAATGGGCGATCAATTGCTGCTGCTTGGCGACCAGATCCGCCAGCACCTCACTGCTGCTGGCCGATTCCCGTGCCTCCCGCTCGGTCTCGTAAGCCACATCCGCAATGCCGGCGACATGACGGGCAACCCCCTGACTCACGGAGATCTGTTCCTGGGCGGCATGAGCCACCTGATCCGCCATCGCCTTGATGGCACTCATCCGCTCGGCAATGGATTGCAGCGCCTCGTCCATCACCCGGGTCTGGGCCACGCAATCCTGGGTCTGCTCCTGGCTGCGTGCCATCACGGCCACCACGTGCTTGCTGGAACTTTGCAGGTTCTCGATCATGGCCTGGATCTCCTCGGTCGAGGTCTGGGTCCGGTTCGCCAGTGCCCGCACCTCGTCCGCCACCACCGCGAAGCCGCGACCGGCGTCCCCCGCCCGGGCCGCCTCGATGGCCGCGTTCAGCGCCAGCAGGTTGGTCTGCTCGGCGATGCTGCGGATCACGTCGAGGATGCTGCCGATGTTGTCGCTGAATTCCCCCAGCTTGTGGGTGATGCCGACCGCCTCTTCCATGGCACCCGCCAGTTGTTCGGTGATCTGGCGCGTAGTCGCCACCTGTTTGCGTCCGGCGCGGGCCTCTTCGTCCGCCAGGTCCACCTCACGCTTGGTGCCGTCGGTGGAGCGCGCCACCTCGGTCGCACTCACCTCCAGCTCGGTGATGGCGGCAGCCACCTGATCGGTCTGGCTCTTCTGATCCTGCACCCGTGACATGGCCCGCTCGCTTATCTCGGCGGCGCGGCTCGCCTCGTCCACCAGATGGCGCGAGCCGGCATTGATCTGGGCGAGCAGCTCGCCGGTCTTGTCTGCCAGGGTATTGATGGAGCGGGTCAGGCTGCCAAACTCGCAGCGGCTCTGGTAGTCGATGCGCCGGGTCATGTCACCCGTGGCCATGCGATCCAGCTCCCGATCGATGAGTTGCAGCGGACGCTGAATGCTGCGGGCCGTGGTGTAACCGATGAGGAGCGCGGCGGCCGCGGAGATGGCAGACACGATCAGGATCCAGGCGCTGGCGCTGCTGACGGCGTCATCCGCCCCGACCCGGCTCGCGCTGGCAATGCCGCCCGCCGATTTGGCCATCTCGTCCAGCAGCGCCAGGCTGTTGACCAGACTGGTGTCGAGCTGCTGGTTCAGGGACTGCAGCGAGGCCGCCAGTTGCTGGCCATTGCGCATGGTCGCCAGCAACCCTTTCGGGCCGAGGGCCAGCTCCTGCATCCGATCGAGGTTGACGATGAAACGCTGCCTCACGTCATCGGGCACCTGCACCCGTTCGAGCCGTTTGCGTGCCATCTCGATATCCTTGCCGAGCACCTTCTCCAATTCATTGAGATCGGTCTTGGCATCGGCCCGGCGGATGTTTTTCAGATCCCGGGCAATGCCGGAGGTGATGAGTTCGGCCTTGTTGCGCATGGAGCGTTTGCTCGCGGTCTGCTGCAGCAACAGATCGGCGGCCCACTGGTAGGTATCTTCCAGCCGGATGAACGCCAGCTCCAGTTCATGGCGCCGATCGAGTGCGGCCACCCACTGACCGTGCTGGGTCAGCACCTGATCCGCCAACCCGTAGAACTCGCGGGTCGCCCCGTCGACCTGGCGGAACCGCTCGCTCGCCTCCGCCACCCCGTCAAACCGGGCCATCTCCTTGCTCTGGGCCAGGAAACGCTCCTGCTGCGCCTTGAACTGGCTGGCCAGTTGCGGCAACTGGGCCGCCTCCTCGCTGGTTCTGTAGGTGAGCACCCAGCGGTTGCTGTCCTGCAGTGCGCCCTTGAGCCCGGCGACCGCGATCACCAGGGGGGTGGCACGATCAGAAACCTGGGAAAGCCCCTCGTTGATCCCCCGGATCTTCAAGATACTGATGAAGCCGAGCAGAACCAGCAACAACAGCATCAGCACGAAGCCGGCGATGATCCGCTGCACAATAGATAAACCCATGGAGGCATCCTCACTCGTTGGGGAAAGGGGTGAATGCCGAGGTTATCGGCAGCGGGATGCAATGGAATAGCGGTTCGTGACGCGATGGCGGGCCAGATCACAGTTGGCGTGACATGGCAGGCAGAAAAGGGCCCGAACAGAGCCGGGCCAAAGAGACATGCTTGTTGTCATGGCCGTGCACCGGCCACGTTTGTCATCAGAAGCGGTAACCGACGCCGAACATGAAGGCCACCGGATCGATGGAGGTGTTGATGGTGCCCACGGCGGTATGCACATCGGTATCGATGTCGATGAGCCAAGCAGAGGCGTTGACGAACCAGCGGTCATTGATCGCCATGTCCAGGCCCACCTGACCCGCCATCCCCCAGGAGGAGTCCACGCTCACATCCGTCCCCGCCAGGGCACCGCGCCCTTCCTCGTCGAAGAAGGTGGTGTAGTTGATACCGGCCCCCACATAGGGGCGCACCTTGCTGTTGGCATCACCGAAGTAGTACTGCGCCATCAGGGTCGGCGGCAGGTGTTTGACCTTGGCGACCTCACCCAGGCCGGCAGTCGACACCGAGTGGGAGAAGGGGGTCGCGGCCAGCAGCTCGACACCCCAGTTGTCCGTCAACATGTAGGAGAGGGTCAGGCCAAGCTGCATGTTGCTGTCGATCTCCAGCTCGCCCGTCCCCAGCACGTTGTCACTGCTGGTCTGGGGAGAGACGAACGCCAGGCCACCACGGACCAGGATGTCACCGGCCTGATGTGCCATGGCGACGGGGGAAGCAAAAGCGGCTGCGATTAACAGAGGAAGGATCTTTTTCATCACATTATTCCTTTTTTGTTTTCTTTCTATGTTGCAAGCCCGAAAACTATAAAAGGATGTGAATGGCCGGTTATTGATTTAGCTCAATAGTTATCAAGAAATAGATAGATGTACACGGCAGCTTTGATTGGGCAGTCAAACCGCAGATGAAAATAAAAAGTCATTCAAATACATGACGATACCTTAAATTACCGCATCATCATGAAACGTAAAATACCAATTAAATACACCTTAAACACCTTCATATCACCTTTCAATTGTTGTTTAATTATGCCACGGGGCGTATTTTATTAATGCGATGTAACCATGCTGTAATTTGAATTTTATGAAGCCACAGACACGCAAAGACAAAATTCTCGGCATTCTTGCCGCCATCTGGGGGATAGGTTCCTTCCTCTTCATTCTGCTGGGTTTCCTGTTCGCCCTCGCCTTCCTGATGCTGACACACTGAGTCTGCCGGACGAGTCCCTCTTTTCTCCCTCTCATCCCTGGCCGGGCGCCAGATCGGCGCACCTCGCCACCGGCCAACAAAAAAGGGGCCCTGGCCCCTTTTTCTCGAGTGACGCTTATTTCTCCAGTAGAGGAGCGAGGAAGCGCGCCGTGTGGGACTCCTTGCAACGGCTCATCTCCTCAGGCGTCCCCGTTACCAGGATGCGGCCACCACCGGCGCCCCCCTCAGGCCCCAGATCGACGATCCAGTCGGCGGTTTTGATGACGTCCAGGTTGTGCTCGATGATGACGATGGTGTTGCCCCGATCCCGCAGTTGGTGCAGTACCTTGAGCAACTGCTGGATATCGTGGAAGTGCAGCCCCGTGGTCGGTTCGTCCAGGATGTAGAGGGTCTGGCCGGTGTCCCGCTTGGAGAGCTCCCGCGCCAGCTTGACCCGCTGCGCCTCGCCGCCAGAGAGCGTGGTGGCGGACTGACCGAGCCGGATGTAGGAGAGGCCCACGTCCATCAGGGTCTGCAGCTTGCGCGCCACCGCCGGCACCGGATCGAAGAAGGCACGGGCATCTTCCACCGTCATCTCGAGGATTTCGTGGATGTTCTTGCCCTTGTACTTCACCTCCAGGGTCTCGCGGTTGTAGCGCTTGCCCTTGCAGACGTCGCACGGCACGTAGACGTCCGGCAGGAAGTGCATCTCCACCTTGATGACCCCGTCCCCCTGGCACGCCTCGCAGCGCCCCCCCTTCACGTTGAAGGAGAAGCGGCCCGGCTGGTAGCCACGGGAACGCGCCTCCTGGGTGCCGGAGAGCAGCTCGCGGATCGGGGTGAACAGGCCGGTGTAGGTGGCCGGGTTGGAGCGCGGGGTGCGGCCGATGGGGCTCTGGTCGATATCCACCACCTTGTCCAGATGCTCCAGCCCTTCGACGCTGCGATAGGGCGCAGGCGTGGACTCGGTGGCCTTGTTCAGCTCGCGGTGGGCGATGCGGAACAGGGTGTCGTTGATCAGGGTCGACTTGCCGGAACCGGAGACGCCGGTGACGCAGGTCATCACTCCGATGGGCAGATCCAGGTTGACGTTGCGCAGGTTGTTGCCGCTCGCCCCTTTCAATTTCAGCCACTTGCCGGTGAGCGGGGTGCGCTCGGCCGGGATGGCGATCTGCTTGCGCCCGGAGAGGTAGTCACCGGTCAGGGACTCGGGGTTCGCGATGATCTCCTCCGGCGTCCCCTGGGCGACGATGGCACCGCCGTGCACGCCAGCCCCCGGGCCGATGTCGAGCACATGGTCGGCGAGGCGAATGGCATCCTCATCGTGCTCCACCACGATCACGGTGTTGCCGAGATCACGCAGGTGAGTCAGGGTCTTGAGCAGCCGCTCGTTGTCACGCTGATGCAGACCGATGGAGGGCTCGTCCAGCACGTACATGACCCCCACCAGGCCAGCCCCGATCTGGCTGGCCAGCCGGATCCGCTGCGCCTCGCCACCGGAGAGGGTCTCTGCACTGCGCGACAGGCTCAGATAGTTGAGGCCGACGTTCACCAGGAAGCCGAGCCGCTCGACGATCTCCTTGAGGATCTTGTCCGCTATCTGGGCACGCTGACCGGACAGGTTCAACCCTTCGAAGAAGGCCAGGGCATCGCCGATGGACTGCTCGGCGATGGCGGGCAGGTTGCGATTGTCCACGAAAACGTGGCGGGCTTCTTCCCGCAGTCGGCTGCCACCGCAACTGGTACAGGACTTGTTGGCAATGTATTTGGCCAGCTCTTCCCGCACCGCGTTGGATTCGGTCTCCCGGTAACGGCGCTCCATGTTGTGCAAAATCCCCTCGAACGGGTGCTTGCGCACCACCACGTCGCCGCGGTCATTCATGTAGCGGAACTCGATCTCGGTGCGCCCGGAGCCGCGCAGGATCACCTCCTGGGTCTTGAGCGGCAGATCCTCCCAGGGGCTCTCCAGGTCGAACTTGTAGTGATCGGCCAGGGATTTGAGCATCTGGAAGTAGTAGAAGCTGCGCTTGTCCCAACCACGGATGGCGCCGCCGGCCAGGCTCTGGCCCGGATCATGGATGAGCTTGGCGGGATCGAAATACTGCTGCACCCCGAGACCATCACAGGTGGGGCAGGCCCCCGCCGGGTTGTTGAAGGAGAAGATCCGGGGCTCCAGCTCCGACATGGAGTAACCGCACTCGGGGCAGGCGAAGTTGGCGGAGAAGGTCATGGGGGCAACCCCATCCTCCCCGTCCATCGGCACCACCAGCACGATGCCGCCGGAGAGAGTCAGCGCCGTTTCGAACGATTCGGCCAGGCGCAGGGCCAGGTCATCGCGCACCTTGAATCTGTCCACCACCACCTCGATGGTGTGCTTCTTGTGCAGCTCCAGCGCGGGAGGATCCGACAGATCGCACACCTCGCCGTCGATGCGGGCGCGGATGTAACCCTGGGCCGCCAGGTTCTCCAGCAGCTTGGTGTGCTCCCCCTTGCGGTTGCGCACCACGGGGGCCAGCAGCATCAGCTTGGCGCCTTCGGGCTGGGCCAGCACCTGATCCACCATCTGGCTGATGGTCTGGGCCGCGAGCGGAATGGCGTGGGTCGGGCAGCGTGGCTCGCCGACCCGGGCGAACAGCAGCCGCAGGTAGTCGTAAATCTCGGTGATGGTGCCGACGGTCGAGCGCGGGTTGTGGGAGGTGGACTTCTGCTCGATGGAGATGGCAGGCGACAGCCCCTCGATGTGGTCCACGTCCGGCTTCTCCATCAGGGAGAGGAACTGGCGGGCATAGGCGGAAAGCGATTCCACATAGCGGCGCTGCCCCTCGGCATAGAGGGTATCGAACGCCAGGGAGGATTTGCCCGAACCGGACAGGCCGGTCACCACGATCAGCTTGTCACGTGGCAGGATCAGGTTGATGTTCTTGAGGTTGTGGGTGCGGGCACCCCGGATCACGATTTTTTCCATCTTGTTGCGCGCTCGATACGGGAACCAGAGCGGGCCAGTATGGCATAGAGACTACTGGATGAATAGACAGTCTTTCCTTCCGTGCCCCTTCCTCAGAGATACTCCTTGGCCCAGCTCACCGCCTGCAACCGGTTCTTGACGTTCAGCTTCTTGAAGACGTTGTAGAGATGGGATTTGACGGTGTGTTCGCTCACGAACAGGCTGTCGGCGATCTCGGTGTTGGAGGCCCCCGTCATCAGGTGACGCACGATCTCCTGCTCGCGGGCGGTCAGCAGCGTCTGCTGACGCTGAGGTTGCCCGCTCCCCTTGCGGTAGTAGTCCACCAGGTCGCACAGCAGGTGGCGCGGGATCCAGTACTCCCCCTGCAACACCTTGCGGATGCCGAAGACCAACCTGTCCAGCGTGTCCTGACGAAAGAAGAGCCCGCTGGTATGGGGCCACATCAGCAGCAGCTCTTTGTTGGTGCTGGTCGGGGCATTGAGCAACACGGCACTGGCCTCGCCAAAGCGCTGGCAGATGGCATTGCTCCACAGCTCCTGCTGGGTCGACTTGAGGTAGTCCAGATCGATCAGCAGCAAGGTTTTGGGGGCGCCCTCTGCAACGTCTGGCAGGTCATTCAGCTCCCCCACCAGCAAGATGGGCAGACCAAGCTCTTCACTGAGGTGACGCTGGAAACGGGAGGCTTGTGCGTTATTTTCGGTGATCAGCACCAGGAGGGAGTCGGGCGTCATCAAGAGAACTTCCTTGCACATTCGAGTCGGGGCTTTTTGGCAAGGAAGAGTACCAATCCCCCTCCTGGCTGCAGCATTAAAAAAGTATTAGACGCATCGGTGGCTCCTTTGAAGCCCAGCAATTTTCCAGCCAATACAATTGGCTAGCACGCCCCCCCCATTTGGGGGGTCAAGTAGTGCCGGTGCGCACCATAACAGCTCCGCCCTCTTCACGCAGCCTGCCCCAGCCTCCTCCCCTTGCTGGTGACACCTTACCTCGGGTAAGTTACTCAGGCTGTGGCGATCCATTGACGCCACAGTGGCAGGGAAGATGTGCGCTCATGCCCGTCAACTGGTACTATGGCGGCCAAACGCTGCGGCCGATCCATGACGCCTCTGCCGGCAAGCTCCGGCGCAGCCAGGACACTGAAGAGAGATGACACCCAGCCAGGGCGCGCATCTCGTTGCAAACAAACGCATTATTGAATGGGCCCAGGCATCTGGCCTGGCCGGTATACATAAGGGTGGAAGAGAGATTATGGCCAGTCGAGGCATCAACAAAGTCATTCTGATCGGTAACCTGGGGCAAGACCCGGAAGTGCGCTACATGCCGAGCGGCGGTGCCGTGACTAACATCACCCTGGCCACCTCCGATACCTGGCGCGACAAGCAGACCGGTGAGCAGAAAGAGCGCACCGAATGGCACCGTGTCGTCTTCATGGGCAAGCTGGCCGAAGTGGCTGGCGAGTACCTGAAGAAGGGCTCCCAGGTCTATGTGGAAGGCAAGCTCCAGACCCGTAAATGGCAGGATCAGAGCGGCCAGGAGCGCTACACCACCGAGGTGCTGGTCGACAGCTTCACCGGTGTGATGCAGATGCTGGGTGGCCGTCCGCAGGGCGGTGGCCAGGGCATGGGCGGCCAATCATCCCAGGGCAACTGGGGCCAGCCGCAACAGGCTGCACCGCAACAGAACATGCAACGTCCTGCTGCCCCGCAGCAGAACATGCAACCGCAAGGCGGTTACGGCCGTCCGGCCCAGCAGCCGCAATCTGCCCCGCCGGTCTACAACGAACCGCCGATGGATTTCGACGACGATATTCCGTTCTGATCCCCTGCGGCAGGCCCTGATTCATCAGGGCCTTTTTTTACCTGTTTCTGACGCATTCACCTCCCCGACGACCATGTTGCTGCCACTTTCCCGCGCTTTACGTCCCCTTCGTCCAGGCTTGTGGCTATCATCGAGACGATTTCTCCCTTCGGGAACCTGCATGAACTACTTGAGTCGTCTGCTGTGCCTCGCCCTGCTGATGTTCGGCAGCCACCTTGCCGCGGAGCCGCTGCGGGTGGGAGTCAGCTTTGCCATTCCTCCCTATGTCATCAGCCACGAAGACAGGGGCATCGAACTCGATCTCATGCGAGAGGCCTTCGCAGGCAGCCCCCATGAGCTGCAGGTCGTCTATCTTCCCCTGGAGCGCACCTTCAGGATGCTGGAGGAAGGCAAGCTGGACGCCATCATCAACGTCAAACCCGGCATGCTGGAAAGCGCCTACCTCTCACAGCCGGTGATCACCTTCCACAACCGGGTCTTTACCCTGGCGCCGACGGCAGTCCACACCATGAAGGATTTGCAGACCCTGCGAGTCAGTGCCTTCCAGCGTGCACGGCAGATCCTGGGAACGACCTTCTCCGACATCGTCGACCAGAACCCCCGTTATGAAGAGGTGGCGAGGCAGGAGGGACAGGTACAGCGGCTCCTGCTCGGGCGCACCGATGCCGTGATCCTGGAACAACGGGTGTTCTACTACTATCTGGCGCAGTTGCTCGGGGATGACCAGGAGGGCGACCGCTATCCCAAGGACAAGGTCAGACAGCACGACCTCTTCCCCCCGACTCACTACCACTTCGCCTTTCGCGAGGCGGGCCACCGGCAATGGTTCGACAGACAGCTCGCCAAGATGAAGGCGGACGGGCGCTATGAGCGGATTTTTGCCGCCTATGGCACCACCTCTACTGCCGGAGACAAAAAAGCCAGCCCATGATGGACTGGCTTGATACCGGCTCCAGGGAGCCGCAGTGGATGGAGCGTTACTTCATCGCGCTGCCGTTTTTCAGCTCTGCTTTCTGACGTTTGGCTTCGCGTTTCTCTTTCAGTGACATCTGCGGTTTTTTCTTGGCATCTTTGCCGTGATGCTGTTCTTTGTTGCTCATCATCAGACTCCAAAAAGGTTACCTGGACAGTTGGAACGGGTGTTCCAGCATGTCAGCCGAATCGTGGATTTCAGTACGCCAACAGTGACGATCGGGGATCGCACTGGCCTCAGCATACTCCCAATCTTCCGCCGGGATCCAGCCTCCCGGCAGCGCCTGCCAGGCAGGCGTTCCCTTAGCGTGCTCCCCCGGAAATGACGACCGGGCGACACTTTTTGCATCCGGGGACGGATGGTCAGCCTGTCTCCGATGGATGTGTGTTAGGGTGGGCATTCAACGATCGCAGGAGCGCGTCATGAAGAAGCTGGAAATGAAGGATCTGACCGAGGCCGAGAAAGCCGAGATTGCCCTGCTGGTGCAAAAGGCCCAGGCCAATGCTGATCACACCCTGACCAACGGGGAGCGCAACAAGATCCGCGAAGCAGGACGCCAGAAGATCGCCGCCGATCGCGCCCAGGCCGCCAAGGCGGCTTCCGCACTGGCGCGGGAGAAAGCCAAGGAGCGAGCCAGTGCCCAAGTACTGCCCGACACCTTCAACTGGTCCGATTCCGTCAGCAACAAATACCGTGGCAGACGGTAACGGCAGCATGAATGCACGCAGAAGACTCTGCTGAAAAAAAGCGGCTGGCAGAGCGTGATGTCATTACGCTGAAAAGGGCAGCAGGAGGCGCCTGGCAGCAGACGCTCATCCGGATAAAACGCCGATCCAGCCATCACCGTCAGAAATGAATACCAAGATAAAGATTGCCATGACGGGATGTGCGTGTTCTAATCGTTTTCGATGGTTCGGTAGTTCAGACCTGATTATGTTAGGCAGTCATCTTAAAGCAGTGATTTGTGCAGGCAGTTATCCCCGATAATTCTTGCCAGATAATTCTCCTTCTTTAGTGCTCCCCATACGTATTTCTGACGAAAAATCATGGATTGCCGCTCCGGTGGCGTTTCACTAATCACTACTCAAGGAAATTATCATGTCCAAAATGACTGGTACCGTAAAATTCTTCAACGCCGAGAAAGGCTTCGGTTTCATCTCCCCGGCTGACGGCAGCAAAGACGTGTTCGTTCACTTCTCCGCCATCCAGTCCAACGGTTTCAAAACCCTGGAAGAAGGTCAGCGCGTTGAGTTCACCATCGAGCAAGGCCAGAAAGGCCCGGCTGCTGCGAACGTCGTTCCGCAGTAATTCAAGCCGGAGCACCTTCCCCTCTTTGGGCAAGGGCCTCAGCAAGAATTGAAAAAACCCGCTTCGGCGGGTTTTTTGTTGCCCGTTTCCGGGTGGCCGACCTGTTGCCCTGCTTCCCTCTCGCCACGGGCAGCAAAAAGGGCACCCTGGTGGTGCCCCATTTCCTGGTCAGGTTCCTTACAGGGGCAGGCTGATCCGCGCCTCCAGCCCCCCCTCCTGGCGATTGTGAAGGCTGAGCTCACCGCCGTGCTGGTGCACCAGGGTGCGGGCGATGGCGAGCCCCAGTCCCACGCTGCCAGACTCGGTGTTGCGGGCTTCATCCAGGCGCACGAAGGGCTTGAACACCTCCTCCAACTGGCTCTCCGCAATCCCCGGCCCCTGATCGCGAACCAGGATCAGCAACTCGCCGTCACCGCGCACCAGAGAGACCTCGGCCCCCCCTGCGTACTTGATGGCGTTGCCGATGAGGTTTTGCAGCACCCGGCGCAGGGTGTTGGCGCGGCAGGCGTAAACCTGCTTGCCCTCGGCCAGGCAGGTGACGGGCTGGCCCATGTCGGCATAGTCGTCACACAGGCTCTCCAGCAGGCTGACCAGATCCAGCTCCCGGGTCGCCTCCTGCTGCCCCTCCTCCCGGGCAAAGCTCAGGGTCGCCGCCAGCATCTGCTCCATCTGCTGCAGGGTCTGCTGGAAGCGCTCCTTGTCTTCCCCGTCCGCCAGAAACTCGCTGCGCAGCCGCAGGCTGGTGATGGGGGTGCGCAGGTCGTGGGAGATGGCGGCCAGCATCCGGGTTCTGTCCTGCACGAAGCGATCGAGCCGGGTGTGCATCCGGTTGAAGGCCTGGATGGACTCGCGGATCTCGGTGGGCCCCTCCTCACGCAGGGGCTCGATGTCCTCACCACGCCCCAGCCTGTCGGCGTTGGCGGCCAGTTGCTTGAGGGGACGGGTCGCCCGGCGGAACAGCCAGATCATCAGGCCGATCACCAGGCTCGCCACCAGCAGCAGGTTGAGGGTGGTCTGCCAGGACCAGCTCGCCGTCTCCTTGTCCACCAGGGAGCTGAACTGGAGCCAGCCGCCGTTGGGCAGTTCGATGGAGCCGTAGAGCCGCATGTCCTGGGGCGGCGGCATGCCGTTGCGATCCTTCATCATGCGGTTGTGGTGCTGCCAGGCCCGGCTGCGCTGGATGTCCTGCTTCAGCTCGGCGCTGATCTCCACCGCCAGGGAGGATGGATAACCGAGCTTGGCCCGCACCAGCTTCTCGAAGCGGGGGCTGCGGTTGTCCGGTTGCAGCGGCTCGTCGGAGAGGCGCAGCAGCAGGGTCTCGCTGCGGCTCGCCTTGAGGATCTCGTGATAGAGGGATGGGGGCGAGAGGGAGAGTAGCCGCACCACGGAGATGATCCGCTGCATGGCGTTGCGGCTGTTGACGTAACCGAGGGCCTCCTCCCTGTCCGAACGGTAGATCTGGATACTGAGCAGCTGGATCAGCACCAGCCCCGCCAGGGCCACCAGCACTATCTGGCCGGTCAACCCCTTGGGCAGCAGCCTGGCGAAGACGCGCTTGATCATGTCGGCCTCACTCCTGGGTCACGTCGGCGGCGAACAGGTAACCGCCACCCCAGATGGTCTTGATGAGCTCGGGATTCTTGGGATCCCGCTCCAGCTTGCGCCGCAGTCGGCTCACCAGGGTATCGATGGCGCGATCGAAAGCCACCGCCTCCCGGCCACGGGCCAGATCCAGCAACTGATCCCGGCTCAGCACCCGCTGGGGCCGCTCCAGAAACACCTTGAGCAGATCGAACTCGGCGGTGGAGAGGCTCATCCCCACCCCCTCCTCGTCCACCAGCTCGCGGCGATTGACGTCGAGCAGCCAGCGATCGAAGCGCAGATCCCGGGTCAGGGTCTCCGGCACGGGCAGGCTCTCCGCCTGGGTGCGGCGCATCACCGCCTTGATGCGGGCCAGCAGCTCCCGAGGGTTGAACGGCTTGGAGAGGTAGTCGTCCGCCCCCATCTCCAGGCCGATGATGCGGTCCGTCTCCTCCCCCATGGCGGTAAGCATGATGATCGGCAGGCGGGATTTGACCCTGAGCTCGCGGCACAGGGTGAGGCCATCCTCCCCCGGCATCATCAGATCCAGCACCAGCAGGTCGAACTCCCGCTCATCCAGCAGCCGCTTCATCTCCTTGCCATCGCGGGCGCAACTGACGCGCATGCCATGCTGCTCCAGAAAGCGCTTGAGCAGATCGCGGATCTCGCTGTGGTCATCGACCACCAGAATATGAGGGCTGCCTTGGTTCATCATCATCTCTCCGTTATCGGGCTGGGGCGATTATACGAAAATCAACCGGGCGGGTTGTGTCAAAGTGTGCCAGCACGCCCCTGTGCCACACTCTGCTACAAAATAGGCCTCTACTGGCAAATTTCAGACACTTCCACGGTGTTTACTGGATACCAAGGCGAAAGAGCCTCTACCCGTACACATCCGACAGGAGTTACCCATGAAAAAGCTGACCAAGACCCTGCTGACCGCCACCCTGATCCTCGGCCTGCCGCTGGGCGCCTATGCCGCCAGCGAGGCGGTCTCCACCGCGCAACCGACCCAGGCCACGGCGACCGGTTGCCCCATGGACGGTACCGGCATGATGGGCGGCAAGCATCATGGCGGCCGCCACGACAAGATGGCCCGCATGAAGAACATGACCCCGGAACAGATCCAGGCCCATCTGCAACAGCGCTACGACAAGATTGAAGATCCGGCCAAGAAGGCGGAGTTCGTGAAGAACCTTGGTCTGCGTGCCGACGGTATGATCAAGCACGCCGAGGTGATGAAGCAGTTCGCAGAAGCAAACCAGTAAATCGAAGTAATGAAGCCGTTTGCCGAAGCAGACCAGTAAGTCGAGATGATCAAGCTGTTCGCAGAAGCAAACCAGTAAATCGAAGTAATGAAGCCGTTTGCCGAAGCAGACCAGTAAGTCGAGGTGATCAAGCTGTTCGCAGAAGCAAACCAGTAAATCGAAGTAATGAAGCCGTTTGCCGAAGCAGACCAGTAAGTCGAGATGATCAAGCTGTTCGCAGAAGCAAACCAGTAAATCGACGTAATGAAGCGGTTTGCCGAAGCAGACCCGCCGGCGGGGCCCTGCCCCGACACCGGCGAAAACGACAGGGTGGCGCAAGCCACCCTTTTTTTGTCTCCACCCCCCAGTTTTTTCACCTTTTCCTGCCTGGCCGCATCATGTTATGTGAGCGATAACAAACGTTTCACTTTCGAAATAAATCATAATGGTCCCTCACACAACAGACGCGGGCACGATCCCGGGCACAGTGGACAGGAGTCGTTATGGGATGGAATCTGGGCACAATCAAGGGGCGCTATACCGCCGTTTTTCTGGGCTTCATGGCGCTGGTGTGCGCCCTGACGGTGATCGGCATCCAGATCTGGATCACCCCCGCCCTGCAAAAGGCGGGGGAGGAGAACGTGGCGCTGCGAGTCGGCGAGATAGCGACCGACATCCGTGACCAGCTCAACGGGGTGCAGACCCAGTCGCGCAGCATCACCCAACTGGTGGCACAACTGCCGAGCGAGCAGATAGATGCCCAGCTCCCGGCCCTCATCGACCAGTACGGCAACGGCATGGTCTTCGGTGGCGGCATCTGGCCCCTGCCGGACAAGCGGGAGGCGGGACGCGCCAAGTTCAGTACCTTCTTCCACAGGGATGCGTCCAACGCCCTCATTCCCAACACCTACTGGAACTCGGCAGAGGCGCCCAACTATTTCGATCAGCCCTGGCACAAGGCCGGTCAGCAGGCGCCCCGTGGCGTCTGTGCCTGGGCCGCCGCCTACAAGGATGGCGCGAGCCAGCAGCCGAGAACCAACTGCGCCATGGGGATCTACCAGGATGGCGCCCTCTACGGGGTGTCGACCATAGACGTCACCCTGGGCTTCTTCAACGACCTGGTGGCCAAGAAAGAGCAGGAGATCGGCGGTCAGGTGATGATCATCGAGGCTGACGGCAAGATCCTCAGCCGCAACGCCCGTCTGACCGGGGATGTGGTGCTCGGCAACCTCTCCGCCCACGCCGACTATCCCTTCGCCCTCGCCATCAGCGGCTTGCTGGGCCAGGATGCGAGCAAGGGGCAGCTGCGCACCACCTTCCAGGATCAGGGTGAGGAACAGACCCTGCTGATGGAGGCCATCGAAGGGACCCCCTGGTTGCTGGCCGCCGCCCTGCCGACCCGCACCCTGACCCAGGACAGCCGGGATGTGCTCGCCACCCTGGCGAGCATCCAGCTCCCCCTGGCGGGGCTGCTGTTCGTGCTCATGGTGCTGGCCATCAGCCAGCTTGGCAGCCGCCTGCAGACCCTCAAGCTCAACATCGACGCCCTCAGCGCCGGCGACGCCGATCTGACCGCCCGCATCCAGGTCAAGGGGCATGACGAGCTGGACAACATCGCCCTGTCGGTCAACCGCTTCATCGCCTTCCTGCAACAGATGATGGTGCAGGTGACCGCCGCCACCGACCTCATCACCCGCGAGCTGGCCCAGCTCGATCAACAGACCGGGCAGGCCAGGCGGATCCTGGGGGAACACGCCAGCGAAACCGATCAGGTCGTCACCGCCCTCAACGAACTCAGCTCCACCGCCGACAGCGTTGCCCGCCACGCCAACGACTCCGCCAGCTTCACCGAGGCCGCCAACGGTCAGGCGGCCAGCTCCCGCAAGGTGGTGGGGTCAGCCTCCGCCAGCGTGGTGGCCCTCATCGACGAGGTGGATCTCGCCGCCGCCAAGGTGCTGGAGATGCAGGAAGATGCCCAGCAGATCGGCAGCGTGCTCGGGGTGATCGGCGGCATCGCCGCCCAGACCAACCTGCTGGCGCTCAACGCCGCCATCGAGGCGGCCCGGGCCGGTGAACAGGGCCGGGGCTTCGCAGTGGTGGCCGACGAGGTGCGTGCCCTCGCGGCACGCACCCAGAACAGCACCGCCGAAGTGGGCAGCATGTTGTCACGGCTCACCCAGGGGGTCGCCGAGGCCGTGGTCGCCATGGAGCAGACCAAGCGCAGTTGCCAGGCGGCGGCCGACACCACGGGGCAGGTCACCGGCGGCCTCGACACCATGGCCGACGCCGTGGTGCAGATCCACGATCTCAGCAGCCAGATCGCCACCGCTGCCGAGGAGCAGAGCCGGGTGACCGAGGAGATCAACCGCAACATGGTAAGCATTCGCGACATGCTGAACCTCCTGGTGGAGAACGGCGGCAACACGGAGCAGAGCGCCGCCACCCTGCTGGGGTCCAACCGCCAGTTGCTGGCACTGGTGCACCGCTTCAAGGTGTGAGCCTGAACGCCAGGCAGCAAAAAGGGGCCCGCGGGCCCCTTTTTCATTCACTTTGCCAGGACTCAGGCCTTGTTGGCCAGGTTCAGGGTCTTCACGGTCTCGCCTTCGAACTTGATGACCACGTTCTTCTGGGCCACTTCGGAGTCTTTCAGCAGGGACTTGGTGGTCTCGGCCAGCAGCGGGGAGGCCTTGTTCAGAGCGTCCAGGTCATAGATCCATACTTCCAGACCGGCGTCGGTCTTGGTGCTGGCCGGGGCGCCCAGCTTGTCCTTGATGGCCTGCTTGTTGGAGCCGCCTTCCTTGATGTCCAGAGCCTTCTTGATCGCTTCGTTGGAAGCGGTGTCCATGGCGTTGCCAGCCATCTCTTTGGCGGTGCTGGTGACGCTGCTGGTCACGGTGTCGGTCAGGGAATCCATCAGGCCGGCGTGGGCAACCAGAGGCAGGACGGTCAGGGCAATCAGCAAGGACTTTTTCATGAAGATACATCTCGCAAGAATGAAAAGAGCGCGCATGAAACCAGCGGGATGAATTGGAGTCAAGAAAATCCCTTGGTCAAGCCGTATTCGGGGGGGAACAGCCCCGTAGCGGCTCCGACCAGTGCCCTTGTCAGCCGCTGAGCTGGTCCTTGCCCGCCAGCTTGGCCCGGTAGAGCGCCCTGTCGACCCTCGCCATCAGGTGGGACACCTGCTCGTCGGGGTCGGACTCCACCAACCCGAAACTCAAGGTCACGGGCTCGATCCCCTTGACCCTGGCATGGCTCAGGCGCTGCCTCAGCTTCTCGGCCACCACCCGGGCGTCGGGCAACCGGGTATTGGGAAGCACCAGCATGAACTCGTCACCCCCCCAGCGAGCCAGCAGATCGATCTCGCGGATGCAGCCCCGGGTCAGCTGCACGATATCGATCAGGGTCTGGTCCCCCACCCCGTGGCCATGGCGATCGTTGATCTGCTTGAAGTCGTCCACGTCCATGGCGATCACGGCAAAGGGCTCCTTGAAGCGCTTGGCGCGCTCATGCTCCAGCCGCACCGCCTGCTCCAGTCGATAACGGCTGGCCGCGCCGGTCAGGGAGTCCGTCTCCGCCAGGCGGCGGTTCTCCTCCACCTGGAACTGCAATGCCTGGTTGAGCCGCTCCAGTTCGGCGGTACGCTGCGCCACCTGCTGCTCCAGGGTGCGGTTTTGCAGCTCCAGCCTGGCGTAGAGTTCCCGCTGGGCGTGGATGTTGCGGTGTGCCCCCACCATCCTGGCGACACTGCCGTCCGGGTTGCGTGCGACGATACGGCCGCAATCCGCCACCCAGAGGTAGTCACCGTTACGGCAACGGCAGCGGTATTCGGCCCGGTAGTCCGCCGCCCGCCCGCTCAGGCAGGCATCGAAGCTCTCCATGACCTGTGCCAGATCGTCCGGGTGGATCAGGTTCTCCCAGGTGAAGACGGTGTTGTCGAGGGAGTGGGGCTCATACCCCAGCATCTGATACCAGCCGGGATAGCGATGGACATAGCCGGTGTTGGCATTCCAGTCCCAGAGACCGTCGCTCACGACCTCCAGCATGCCGCTCATCACGGCCTCGTCGAGGGCCGGTAGCCTTGTCATCTCATTGTCATGCAGCATGAAAACCTTCCTTGTTCTGCTACTCGGCGCCACGGATCCGCTTGTTGACCTGGCGGGAAAACCGGGCCTGCCGGTCGAGCCTTCAAGGGGGCGACTGGCCTCGACACCCCGTCATGACGGGTTATCGGCCAAGTAGCCCTCTTGTTGAACAACAGTAGCAGCCCGCACACTTTCGAGTTTTGCGCGCCGTCACGCTCCCTTCCGTTCTTCTGCCGGCCAGATTGCACCACGGCGGTGCACACCTTTGGCGCAGCCCTGCCCATATTGGGCAAGCCTCGCTGACCAGGGCTGCGATTAATAAGTAACTATATGAATAAAAAGAAAAATACTTTTCTGGCGCAATATTTGCCTTTATCTGGGTGAACCACAAGGATTGGGGATATTGCATGAAATTAATCACCGCCATCATCAAGCCGTTCAAACTCGACGACGTGCGCGAAGCCATCGCCAACCTCGGCGTCGAGGGGCTGACGGTTTCCGAGGTCAAGGGGTTTGGCCGCCAGAAGGGGCACACCGAGCTGTACCGGGGTGCCGAATACCAGGTGGATTTCCTGCCCAAGGTAAAGCTGGAGATCGCCACCCTGGCCGACAACGTCGAGCAGATCATCGAAGCCATCAGCAAGGCCGCCCACACCGGCAAGATAGGTGACGGCAAGATCTTCGTTTATGACCTGCAGGCCGCCGTGCGCATCCGCACCGGCGAGACCGACGCAGACGCCCTTTGATACGACTGGAACTGAGGAATACGACATGGAAGAGTTGATCACATCCGTCAGCGAGCTGCGCTATGCACTCGACACCTTCTACCTGCTGATCTCCGGCGTGCTGGTCATGTGGATGGCCGCCGGGTTCGCCATGCTCGAAGCCGGCCTGGTCCGCGCCAAGAACACCACCGAGATCCTGACCAAGAACATCCTGCTCTATGCCATCGCCTGCATCATGTTCCTGCTGGTCGGCTACAACATCATGTACGTGGACAACAGCGCCGGCGGCTGGCTGCCGAGCTTTGGCAGCCTGATGGGCAGCCAGGCGGACGACGCGGGCCACTCCCTGCACTCCGACTTCTTCTTCCAGGTGGTGTTCGTCGCCACCGCCACCTCCATCATCTCAGGTGCGGTGGCAGAGCGGATGAAGCTCTGGTCCTTCCTGCTGTTCTGCGTGGTGATGACCGGCTTCATCTACCCCGTGGAAGGCTACTGGAGCTGGGGCGGCGGCTTCCTGAAAGAGGCGGGCTTCTCCGACTTCGCAGGCTCCGGCATCGTCCACATGGCGGGCGCTGCCGCTGCCCTGGCCGCCGTGCTGCTGCTCGGCCCCCGTCGCGGCAAATATGGCAAGCAAGGGGAGATCTACCCCATCCCCGGCTCCAACCTGCCGCTCGCGACCCTGGGCACCCTGATCCTCTGGATGGGCTGGTTCGGCTTCAACGGTGGCTCCCAACTGGCGCTCTCCAGCGCCGCTGACGCCACCGCCATCGGCACCGTGTTCGTCAACACCAACGCCGCCGCGGCCGCCGGTGTGGTCGGCGCCCTGCTGGTCAGCAAGCTCACCTGGGGCAAGGCGGATCTCACCATGATCCTCAACGGCGCCCTCGGCGGTCTGGTCGCCATCACCGCCGACCCGGCCTCCCCCAGCCCGCTGTTCGCCAGCCTGATCGGCGCCCTGGCTGGTGCCCTGGTGGTCTACGCCATCGTCGCCTTCGATCGCCTGAAGATCGATGATCCGGTCGGTGCCATCTCGGTACACGGCGTCTGCGGCCTGTTCGGCCTGATGGTGGTGCCCTTCTCCAACACGAGCGCCACCTTCGGTGCCCAGTTGCTGGGTGCTGCCACCATCTTCGGCTGGGTCTTTGTCGTCTCCCTCGTGGTCTGGAGCCTGCTCAAGGCCACCATGGGCCTGCGGGTCAGCGAAGAGGAAGAGATGATGGGTGTGGATGTCCACGAGTGCGGCATCGATGCCTACCCCGAGTTCGTCAGCGTCAAATCCAGCATCTAAGCACGCCATCTGCTTGCGGGGCCCGGGGGACACCCCGGGCCCCGTTTTTTTGGGTGCTCTCAGCGCCCCTTGAAGGCGGGGTGATGCAACCGGCGATAGTGACTGGGCGCCAGCCCATGCTGGCGCTTGAAGGCGGTGGAGAAGTGGTATTCGTTCTTGAAGCCGCACTGCTCGGCCAACTGCTTCACCGGGTCGGCCCGGCTCGCCAGCAAGAGCGCCGCCCGCTGCAACCGCAACCGTTGCAGCAGCGCCATGGGCGCCAGCGCGAAATGCTGCTGACAGAGTCGATGGAGCTGACGCTCGGAGAAGTGCAGGGCGCCGGCCATGCGGGCTATGTCCCAAGGCTCGGTCAGCGCCTCTTTGAGCAGCAATTCGAGGCGCAGCGCCAGCCGCTCACCGCGGCTCTGTCCCTCTCCCTTTTGCAACAGGCGGCGCAGGTAGAAACCGAGCTGCTCCACCAGCAGCGCGCTGAGCAGCGGGTCCTGATGGCGCTCCTGCTCCGCATAGAGGTTCTCGATCGTGCGCAGCACGGTGGCCTGCTGGGAGGTACAGCCGAGCCGGGGGTGGCTGGCGAAGGCATCCCAGGGGGAATCCTTGTGCAACAGCAGCCACACCAGCTCCCACTCACCACCCTTATTCACCTGCTGGTTCAACGTCTCATTAAGCTGCTCACTCAACTGCTCACTAAGCTGGTAGCAGAGCGGCTCCCCGGCCGGGATCAGCGCCCACTCCCCGACCTGCAACCGCTCGCGGCGATCCCCCACCTGCACCTCCCCCTCGCCCCCCAGAGTCAGCAGAAAACAGTGCACATCGGCAAAGCGGCGGGAAATGCGATAACGGGTCTTGAGACGGGAATAGCCCGCCAGCCACACCTGCTCCTGTGCGAGGGCCGGCAGCAGGCTGTCGCAACAGATCTGCTCGCGGCAGTCGAGGGAGACGTCAATGACTTCAAGATTGGCAGTTTCAGACATCATCAGGACGGGCTCAGCCATGTCGAAGGGACAGGCCCCAGCATAGCATCAAGGGCATCAAGTCACAGGAGACCAGCCATGCATATCCATCACGTCGCCATCTGGGCGCAGGACCTGGAGGCACTCAAGGCATTCTACTGCTCCCTGTTTGGCGGGCAGGCCAATGAGCGCTACCACAACCCGAGCAAGCAGTTCAGCTCCTACTGCGTGCGCTTCGAGGGAGGCGCCAGCCTGGAGCTGATGCACACCCCCATCCTGTTCCCGGCAGATCTCCATCTGCCGCACCCGTTGCAGGGGCTGGCCCATCTCGCCTTCTCCCTCGGCAGCGTGGATGCGGTGGACCAGATGACAGCCCGCCTCAAGCTGCTCAAGGGCGCCGAGGTGAAACACCTGGACGGCCCCCGCTGGACCGGCGACGGCTATTACGAGAGCACCTTCCTCGACCCCGAAGGCAATCGGTTGGAGCTGACTATCTAATTACCTGAATGATCCCCTCACCCTGCCCTCTCCCAACGGGAGAGGGGATAAAGCGGCACCGGGGATATAATCGCCAGCCATGGCGATTCAATTGACGTAAAAGTAGTCAGCCACGTAGGTTCGATTAGCGAAGCGTAATCGGACGAAGGTAACGGCATAGCTCCCTTCTCCCGTTTATTAAAAAAGGAGGAGAAGGGTCGGGGATAAGGGGAAGGAAAAAGAGATTACGCGGTAAACGTTGGGCTTCGCTACGCTCAACCACAACCTACACAATCGGTAGGTTGGTGATGAGCCTGAGAAACCCAACATACGATATTTCAACTATTGTCCTTGATGACTACTGTAGTCCACATTTAAAAATGTTTGAGTTATAAAATCATTCCATGTTTTATAACACCTTATACTCATATTTTTTACCTGAGGAGCACCTGTTGTCACCTCTAGACGTTTAGATAGTAACCACAGGGTTTGGGAAATCTCTCGTGTCCATCTATATGGTTCTAGGTTTGGTATTATCTTTGCATCAATAAACCCTCGAGCAAGATTGCGCTCCCCCCTAATTGCATTGTCCCTCCAAAAACCAGCTTCATTGTCATTCCTTGGTTTCACGACCTCGCTATAGTAATCTGCATACCATTGTTTAAACTCATCTTTTATTCTTGAGAAAAGACTCTCACTGACTATAAAAAAGTCCAAATCAGAGTGTAAACCAAACTTTTTACCAAGTTGCTTGGGTGATAGCGACTGTCCTAACCTAGCACTTCCAGTAATATTAATACTCTTTGGCTCAACATCCAGCTGAATACTTAACCATAATCTCACAGACTCATATATAAGGGGCGCATCTTTAAACGCATAAGGAACGCCTTCAGAAAGCCACTGAGTAGCGATAGCTTGTTTAGCAAACTGACCTCCAGACATAACAGCCTCAGCTATATGTGCTGCATCAGGGTATGTGCCAACGATATTTTTTAATGTTGGTGGGTTTTTGAATGGTTCCATTTAAACACCATTATTGTTAAGGGAATTATTCACAATATAAAAAGATCTTCGCTTTATCTTTGCATCTTGTATTGGATTCTGGAATCTAGACTGAGGATACTTTAATCTGGCAATCAAATCAGCCGCATCAACAAGGCTCATGTTTCCAATGTCTATTTTTAACTTGGTAGACGCATCAATAATGCCATGCATGTTCCAGCCAAAATAAGCCAACTGAAGATACTTGCTCAATATTTTCTCTCTACCGTAGATGCGTGTAATTTTCTTTGCTAGCAAAATCTCAATCACTTTTCTTTTTAATGTAACTTGATAGTTAGGGAAGGTGCGAACAAGTCCCTGATATGAGATCATGTTTGTCATCTGGAGCCATGGAGCAGGGTTCATCATGAGTCATCAACTTACCTTCGCCGACAGTGAATTCAGCAGTAAGCACCGTCAGACCAGAAAAGAGATTTTCTTGTCCCGCATGGAGCAGATCCTGCCATGGCAAAACATGGTGGAAGTCATCGAGCCGTTTTATCCCAAGGCTGGTAATGGCCGGCGACCTTATCCGCTGGAAACCATGCTACGCATTCACTGCATGCAGCATTGGTACAACCTGAGCGATGGCGCGAT